>JAHWJK010000001.1:25293-26999 GCA_019348445.1 Actinomycetota bacterium
CCGCCCGGGTGGAACTCGAAGTGAAGGTGAGGCGTGCCGGAGGCGTTCCCGGTGTCGCCCACGGTCCCGATGGATTCGCCGGTCTTTACGTGCTGCCCCTCGCGGACGAAATTCTCCTGGTTGTGCATGTACCAGTACGAGTTGCCGTCGTCGCCATCGAGGAAGATCATGTTGCCGCCACTGCCGTCGAATGCGACATAGGTCGCGGTGCCGGATGTAATGGCAACGAGCGGCGTCCCGTAATCGGCCATCATGTCGACGCCCTGGTGCGTGTGCCCCGAACGCGGGGCTCCCCAACTGTCGACGAACGAATGGGGGCCGGCAACCGGACAGGTCATGTCTCCGGTGATCTTGACCTTGACGTTCGGCGCGGAACCGCCTCCACCACTCGTGTCGGCCACTGCCGTCGGTGCGGCTTGAGCTTGCGCGAGCTTGCGGCGCAGCCTTTGATACTCGGAAGCAACCTCCTGGAACTTCGCTTGCAAACTTTCGTTCTCGGCTGCGAGAAGGTCCGCGTTCCGCTGGAGCTCTTTCTCGCGAGCAAGCAGGTCTTCGTTCAGGACCTTGAGTTCGGCTTCGGTGCGCGACAGCTTGATGAACACACCCGCGTCCTCCATCGACACCTGTGACAACAGCTCGGCGCGGTCGGCGAGTTGGCCGAAGTCCTCCGCGCTGAACAAGATCTCAAGCGTCTCTACCGATCCCGATCGATAGAGCTCGTTGGCGCGAGCGATCGCATCGTCCATCAGCTCGGCGCGGTCTTCTTCGAGCTCGGCTTTACGGTGCTCGATCGCCGCGATCTCCGCGGTGAGGTGGTCGGTCTCGTCACGGAGCTTCTCGATCTTGATCGTGGTCGCGTCGAGTTCACCCTGGATGGATTCCATCCGGGCCTTGAGATCGGACAGCGACTCTTGCCCCGCGGCACTACCCGAGAAGGTGAGTGCGGCTGCTACGAGGAGAGCGGCTGCGATCCCGATCCGCGAGATTCGGGAGCCATGTCCTACAGACACAGCGAGCGACCGTAGCACCCCTGCCACATTCGGGACACCCGTTCGTTGTCCTGCTGACGCGTCGTGAGAACGCGAAACCTCAGCGCATTCACCCCTGCTGACCTGGGGTAACGCGTTCACAAGGGTAAAGTTTTTTCCGCTGATGCGAGGTGTAGAGGACTATCTAGAAGAGATCAAACGGCTCGAGGAAGACGGCGAGCGGATCACCGCCACCGTGCTGGCGCGCATCCTCGAGGTGTCGCTGCCGTCGGCGTCGGAGATGCTGAAACGGCTCGCCGGCGAGGGCTATCTCACGCGCGAGAAGGGCGGCGCGATCCTGCTGACACCGGAAGGGCGGCGCCTCGCTCACACGATGCTGCGCCGGCATCGCCTCGTCGAGTGCTTGCTGGTCGAGAAGCTCGGGATGGAGTGGCACGAAGTCCACTCCGAAGCACACAAGATCGAACACGCGATCTCAGCGCGCGTCGAAGAAGCGATGGCGAAGGCGCTCGATTACCCCGACTACTGCCCCCACGGACACCCGATCTGTCCCGTCGACCTGAGACCGTTACGCCGATTGAGCGATCTCGAGGCGGGCGAGGCCGGGCTCGTCGCGCAGATATCGGAGCTCACCGAAGACGTCTTGCCGTACCTGGATCAGATCGGGATCCGCCCGGGGGCCGAAGTCCGCGTCAAAGACATCGCTCCGCTGGAGGG
>JAHWJK010000001.1:27099-29818 GCA_019348445.1 Actinomycetota bacterium
GAGGTGCCTCCACCGATCGGGCCGAGGCGCGCGTCTCGCAACGCTCGTTCGGCGGGGAATTCCGTTGTGTATCCGTGCCCTCCGTGTACCTGGACGCATTCGTCGGCAACGTGCACTGCTAGCTCGCTCGTATAGAGCTTTGCCATCGCGACCTCGCGGATCGGGTTCTCGCCGGCTACGTAAAGACGAAGCGCGTTGTAGGTCAGCGCTCGACCGGCTTCTATCCGCGTCGCCATGTCTGCGAATCGATGGCGCCACACCTGGAACTTCCCGATGGGGCGGCCGAACGCGGTTCGATCGAGCGCGTAAGCCTTCGCGACGTCATAGGCAAGCTGGGCCCCCGACACCTGCGCCAACGCCATGATCAGCCGCTCCCACGCGAAGTTCTGCATGATCGCGAAGAACCCCGCCCCTTCGTCTCCGAGCCGGTTGCCGTCCGGGATCCGCACGTCCGCGAACGAAAGCTCGCCGGTCGCGCCGGACCGCCACCCGAGCATCCGGATCTTCTTTGCCGAGAAACCAGGCGTACCCGCATCAACGACGAACAACGTGAGGCCCTGATGGCCGGCATCCGGATCGGTCTTGGCGGCGACCACGACGAAATCGGCCCACGCGCCGTTCGTGATGAAGAGCTTGGAGCCGTTGAGTAACCAGCCATCGCCGTCGCGAACCGCTCGCGTCTTTATCGCTGCAACATCAGACCCCGCGTCCGGCTCCGTCACTCCGAGCGCGCCCACGACCTCTCCGCGCAACGCTGGAACCAACCAGCGTTCGTGCTGCTGCTTCGTTCCGAAGTTGTAGACGTAGAGCGTTGCTAGGTCCTTGTGTGCGCCGAGGCTTGCAGACACACCTGCGGAACCCGCGCGTGCGAGTTCTTCGGTCACGACGGCATCGGCCAAGTAGTCGGGTCCCGATCCCCCGACGGACTCGGGGTACTTCATCCCGAAGAACCCGAGTTCGCCTACGCGCTTGAAGATCTCCTTTGGGAACGCCTCGTCGGTCTCCCAGTGACGCGAGTTCGGCAGAAGTTCCTTCTCGACGAACGACCGAACCTGTCTACGAAGTTCCTGGTGCTCCGGGAGGAAGAGCTCGAACTCGTCGCCGGTGACTCCGCCCGCGTCCGGACGCAGAACCTTCACAGCCCCTCCATCTTTCCGATGACATCACGCATGACCTCGTCGGTTCCCCCGCCGATACGGATCAGTCGCGAGTCGCGCCATGCGCGTTGGATCGGGAACTCCATCGAATATCCATAGCCACCGAAGATCTGCATCGCCGCGTCCACGACCTTCCACGACACGAGGCCGGTCAGCAGTTTCGCCATCGAGATCTCTCGAACCGGATACTCACCTCGATTCACCTTCCACGCGGCGGTGTAGACGAGCTGCTGAGCCGCTTCGACCTCGGTCGCCATATCCGCCAGCTTGTGCCGGATCACCTGGTGTTTGCCGATCGGTTTGCCGAAGGTGTGACGCTCCTTGGCGTATGCAAGCGCTGCTTCGAACACCCGGCGCGAACTCGCGATCGTTCCCGCCGCTCCGATCAGTCGCTCACCCTGAAGCTCCCACGAGATGTTGTAGAAGCCCTCGCCCTCGTTGCCGAGAAGTGCATCGTCGGGCAAGAACATGTCGGTGAAGGTGATCTCGGCCGTGTCGGACGAATGCATACCGAGCTTCTCCAAGGTCCGCGCGACCTCGAACCCCGGCGTATCGGTGTCGACGATGAACAGGCTCATCCCCGCGTGGCCGGCTTCCTTATCCGTCTTCGCGATGAGCGTCATCGCGTGTGCACGCGCGCCGTTCGTGATGAAGATCTTGCGCCCGTTCACGACCCATCCACCGTCGACCTTCTTCGCGGTGGTCTCCATGCCGGCGACGTCTGATCCCGCGTTCGGTTCGGTGATCCCGAGGCAAAAGATCTTCTCGCCCTTGAGTGCTGGGATCAGGTAGCGCTGTTTCTGTTCCTCGGTGCCGAACTTGTGGACGGGAGGCACCGCCATGTCGGTCTGAACACCCACCGCCATCGCAAGACCACCGGAGTTACAACGTCCGATCTCCTCAGCGAGCACGATCGTGGTGAGATAGTCGCCGCCGGAGCCGCCGTACTCCTCCGGATAAGCGAGTCCGAGGAACCCTGCCTCACCGAGCTTCGTGAACACCCAGTCCGGGAAATACTCCTTCTCCTCCCACTCGGACGCGTGGGGCGCGAGTTCCTTCTCGACGAAGTCGCGGATCGACTTGCGAAGTTGCTCGTGCTCTTCGGTGAACGGCCACGTAACTGACGACATCACGGACCGAGCTTAGGTTGCTCCCGCGCCCAGAGCGCGGGCGGCACGTACGAGCGCCTCGTTCCCCGTCGTGACCTCCCCATCGGGCCCGTGGAGCGTGTCTTCCAACCCAACGCGTGTATCGATGCCACGACGCACGGCGTCTTCGATGAGGATCCATGTTGCTTCGCCGTCACCATGCTGAAGGCGTGGGGCATCTACGTCGTGCCTGTCGAGCACAGCGTGGATATCGCTGACTACTTGCAGCGCGTCACCGACGTCGACCTGGTGCGGTTCGACCAGAACGCGAGTGATCCGCGGAGCGAACCTCGACGTGGCCACGCGTTCGGCGTCCTCGACCGACCACACTCCCGCTTCGATAGCCACGCCGGCGTCGAGTAATGCGCGCATGATCAGCTCGGCACCGTCCTCGCAGATGTTCACCGTTGCCAG
>JAHWJK010000001.1:29918-31865 GCA_019348445.1 Actinomycetota bacterium
AGTCGACGTCATGCGCCCGAGCCTACGGTCGACCTGTGCGATAGAAATCGACCCATGGCGACGCCGAACCCCGCGATCGAGCCGCTCTCGTTCCTGTTGGGGACGTGGCGCGGGTCGGGGAGGGGGATATACCCGACGATCGCCGACTTCGAGTTCCACGAGGAGCTCACGGTGTGGCACGCCGGGGGCGGCTGGATCGCGCACATCCAGAAGACGAACGCGACCGACGACGGCCGGCCGCTGCACTCGGAGATGGGTTATTGGCGACCGAAAGAAGACGGTCTAGTAGAGCTCGTTGTCACGCATTCGTTCGGCGTCGTCGAGATGGCCATCGGCGACGTCGATGGAACGAGCGTCGAGTTCCGCAGCACGAACTTCACAGCCGCTCCGTCGGCCAAGAAGATCGATGTCGCGGTGCGGCGGTTCTCGATAACCGGCAACGAACTCCACTACGAGGTCGACATGGAGTTCGGTGGTCACCCACTACAGCACCACCTCGAGGCGAACCTGACGCGACAGACCTAGTCCATCCGCTCGGCCAGAGACAACGCGAACGCCGCGCTGCCGGCCTCGGTCACGAACCAGAGCACGCCGCGCGGTTTCCCGAGCCCTCTCCACGAGAACAAGGTGCCGAGCGCGTCGCCGGCGTCGACCATCGCTCCCGCTTCGAGCCACCCTCTTACGGGTGCTCCTCGTTCCATCGCCGTCAGGAGCCCGGCGCCGATCGCCATATCGCGCACGCCCATCCCGCGTACGGCGAGGTTCGTCGGCGCATCATCAGGGTTCTCGCCGGTCCACGTCTTGGTGGTCAGACCTGGGAACAAAAAAAGTGCTAGTCCCAACAGCAGACGTAACCAGCCGAAACCACGAGCCAGGTCCTCGTCACTCCATTCCTCTATCAATTCCTGCTTACGCCTCTTCAAGACCCCTCCTCACGAGTACTCGATCGTGCTCCCACGCGAACGGAACGTCGTCCAATTCGTCTAGCGATACCCATCTCAGCGCCTCCACATCGTCGGCGGCCTCAGGTTGTCCCGAAGTCATCCGTGCCCGAAAACCCATCGCCAGGACGAAGTCCCCTTCATCGCCGTATTCGTGCGGGATCGCCTGCACGAAGTCGTCGAAAGTGACGTCGATCTCGACGCCGAGCTCTTCCTTGACCTCCCGTCGCAAACCGTCGAGGACGTCCTCACCCGCCTTGAGGAATCCACCGGGGACGTCGAACTTGCCTTTCTCGGGATCCTTGGCTCGCTCGGTTACGAGGGCGCGGCCGTTGGCGACGATCACGCACCCCGCGGTCGGTGACGAATTCGGATACCAGGAGCGTCGGCAGTGTGGGCACGTTTTGCCCTCACCGTCTTCCGACACCTCGAGTCCGGTCGCGCACGACGGACAGAAATCGAACGGCTTCACTTGTCGCGCGATGGTGCCGCGGTCTTGCCGGACTCGGCTTCCTGGAAGCGCGCCAGAGCGAACAGCAGATCCGAAACGCGGTTCAAGTAACGCAGGATCTCGTCGTCCGGCACGAGACCGTGCCGATTCATCGCAACCGCCTCGCGTTCCGCGCGTCGGATCGTCGACCGCGCCAGGTCGAGCCCGGCGGAACCCATCGTCTCGCCGGGCAGGATGAACTCCGGCCTCAGCGGATGCATCTCGAGCAAACGATCGATATCGGCTTCAGCCTGCTCGGTCATAGCCGGCGTGATCTTCGAGACGCCTTCCTCGAGCTTTGACTGATTCGCCTCCGCCGTCGCGAGCTGCGCCCCGACAACAAACATCTCCCGCTGCACCCGGACGACGATGTCCTCGACCTCGGGAACCAAACCGCCGGCACGAGCAATCCCGAGCGCGGACACCGTCTCGTCGAGCGTCCCGTAAACGGCAGTTCGAAGATCGTCCTTGGGAACCCGGCCCCCATAAAGAAGCCCGGTAGTCCCGTCATCCCCC
>JAHWJK010000037.1 GCA_019348445.1 Actinomycetota bacterium
TTCGTGTGATCGAACTTCTCGACCGCACGGATCAGCCCGAGATTGCCCTCCTGGATCAGGTCGAGGAACTGCATCCCTCGTCCGACGTACCGCTTCGCGATCGAGACGACCAGACGCAGGTTCGCTTCGACGAGGTGACGTTTGGCCTTCTGGCCATCCCGTTTCGTCCACCGCAGATCTGCTACTTCCTCGGGAGACAGCTTGTCGCCCGTGGTGTCGAGCTTCGCTTCGGCTTCGAGCCCGTGTTCGATCCGAAGCGCCAGGTCGACTTCTTCCTGCGCGGTCAACAGCGCGACGCGCCCGATCTCCTTGAGGTACATCCTGACCGGATCGTTCGTCGGCGCCTTGAGCGCCATATCGACTTCCTTGCGAGCGCGAACACGGTCGTCGTCCGCGTCGGGGGCCGGCTCGGGCGCTACAACTTCTTCCTCTTCCTCGGCGAGCGCTTCGTCCTCGACCACCTCGACTCCGAGGTCGACCAGGCGTTGGTAGATCGCGTCGGTGTCGTCCGGCGTGAGGTCGAGCACCGAGAGCTTCTCGGCGAGATCGGCTGCCGTGATCGATCCCTCGGCTTTAGCCGATCGGATGATCCTGTCGACTTCGAGCTGGCCGGGGCTCGGCTCGGCGATAGTCGCCGCTGCGGCGCCCCCCGCTTCTTGAGGGTTCTGTTGTTTCATCGTTTACGCGGCCCCCTGGATGCTTCGAAGTAGATCGCGGCGTTCTGCTTCGAGGCCGACCAACTCCGTGAAAAGGGCGTCATGTCGTTGTGCATCGTCCAGGGGGTTCACTTCCTGAAGGGTAGTCCGTCGTTTCTTGATCTCTCGCTCCAATCTGAACACCCTCAATCGCATGAAGATCTCGCCGATCGCCGCGTCGTCTGGTTCGTCGGGCGACGATCCGACGGTCAGCTCCGTATACAGCGACAGAGCATCTGCTGAAAGATTAGTCGCCACCGCGGAAGCCGGTTGACCCTGCCTTGCTGCCGAGACCGCAGCGTTGAAGAGCTCGCGTCGCACCGGCGCCGTGAAGAGAGATTCGTCCGCGTCCCGAGCAGATTCCAGGACGCGCGGGCCATGTAGAAGAAGCAATCGCAGAGCCTCTCGCTCGACTTTGACGTTGCCCGGCAAGCGGCGATCTGCCGCTCTCGTCCCCCCCGGCTCCGGAGCTCGTCCCCCAGTCTCCGACAGCGCGCGTTGCACAACTTCGACGTCCACGCCGACCCGTTGCGCGACGGTGAACGCATATTCATGTCGTGCCACCGGATCGGGATGTGACATTAGCACTTGCACCGCGGCCCGAACCGCTCGCGAGCGTGCTTCGGGCGTGTCCAATGGGACCGACAACATCGTTTGTTCGAGCTTGGCTTCCCAGATCGGAGCCGCACCGTCGATCACCTTCTTCATCGCTTCCGCGCCGTCTTCGCGGACCAGATCTGCGGGGTCTCTTCCAGAGGGCACCGTCGCGACGAGGATGTCGAGGCCAACCTGGCGGAACAACGGGTCCTTGACGTCGCCGAACCCGCGCATCGCGGCGTTAGACCCGGCTTCATCGGCGTCGAAGACGAGGATCACTCGGTCGGTGAACTTGCGCAGGAGAGTCAAGTGCGATTCGCCGAGAGCGGTGCCGTTGGTGGCGACTACCTCGGCGATCCCTGCCTCGTGCAAGGCGATCACATCGGTGTATCCCTCGACGACGACCGCCGGGTTGTCACGCGCGATCGAGCTCTTCGCGCGGTTGAGCCCGTACATGAACCTCGACTTCGAGAACACCGGCGTCTCGGATGTGTTCAGGTATTTCGGCTGCTGGTCACCGAGCGCTCTCGCGCCGAAGGCAACGATCTGGTTCTGGACGTCCCACGTCGGAAACGTGATGCGCTGGCGGAACGAGTCATACAGCGACCCGTCGCGATCGCTCACGCGGCCGAGGTCGGCGGCCACGATCTCTTCCTTCGTGAACCCTTTCGACAACAGCAGCTTGCAAGTCGCATCGCGCCCGGGCGCGTAACCCAGCAGCCAGCGGGCGGCTACATCGCGATTGAACCCACGGGTCCCGAGGTACCGCCGCGCTTCGGACGCGTCGGGGTTCTCCATGAGCTGCTCGTGGAAGAACTCGGCCGCGACTTGGTTCGCTTGGAGGATCCGTGGCCTCAGACCTTTGTTCTTGCGCTCGTCGGGAGACTCGTCCTCGTAACGCAGGTTGTAGCCGAACTTGCGCGCCACCCATTCGACGGCGTCGGGGAAAGGCAGGTTCTCTTTCTCCTGGACGAATTGATAGACATTGCCGCCCCAGTTACAGCCGAAGCAGTGGGCAAGGCCCCGAGCGGCATCGACGGTGAACGACGGCGTCTTCTCGTCATGGACCGGGCACAGGCCCTTGTACGTGTGCCCTCCGGATTTCTTCAGATGGGTGTAGGCGGATACGACTTCGACGATGTCGGCTCGCTCGCGCAGGAGGTCGATGTCTTCTTCTTTGATCTTTGCCATCCGACCTACCCATTCCCTCGAACGCGACTCAGTGCGTTGCTCGGGGAAGCCGGTTCATCCTAAGGCCAGGCTCAGCCCGGGGGCAGGGCCTCCGACGATCGATTCGAAAGCGCGCAGAGCGAAGCGGTCGGTCATGCCGGCGACGTAGTCGACCGCTCTAACGCGGGCATCGTCACCTGCTGGGGGCGAGATGGGTACCGCTCCAGCCGCGTAATGCTCGAGCAACGTGCGGACGATGGTCTCCACGGCGGAACGAGTCGCCGGCGCTACCTGGCCGAGATAGACGCGCTCGAAGAGGAACTCGCGAGTGGTCGCCATCGCCTCGAAGACATCGGAGCTCATGGTGACCTCCGGCGCGTCCGTGGACGCCGCGACGATGTCTTCGACCATGGTCGTGATGCGGCGTGTGTGGCTGACACCGAGCACAGCGGTCGTTTGGGTCGGCAGATCACCTTCGGCAAGGATCCCCGCCCTGATCGCGTCGTCTATGTCGTGGTTCAGATAAGCGATGCGATCCGCATAGCGCGCTATCTGCGCCTCGAGGGTGGACGGCATAGGCATCGACCAAGTGTGGTTGGCGATCCCGTCGCGGACCTCCCACGTGAGGTTCAGGTCCTCGAGGACCTCCACGATCCGAAGCGACTGGAGGTTGTGCCGGAACCCCGGGAGGAAACCCGCGACGACTTCTTCGCCGAGATGTCCGAACGGCGTGTGGCCGAGGTCGTGACCGAGACAGACGGCCTCGACGAGGTCCTCGTTCAGGCGCAACGCCCGGGCGATCGTTCGGGCGATCTGGGCGACCTCGAGCGTGTGCGTCAGGCGGACCCTGAAGTGATCCCCTTCGGGTGCCAGGAAGACCTGCGTCTTGTGGGCGAGCCGGCGGAACGCCTTGGAGTGAACTATCCGGTCCCGATCCCGCTGATAGGCGGTCCGGAGGTCGTCCTCGGGCTCGGCGACGTCGCGGCCCTTGGATTCCGCGGCGAACTGGGCGCGCTCGGACAGCGAATCGCGCTCGAGGCGCTCGATTCGGTGACGCACAGTAGTCATGCGGTGACGGTAGCATCGGGGTGAGACGGAATTGGGGGACGAGAAGACCATGAGCGGACGAATCTGGACAAAGCTGGGCCTTGCCGTCGTCGTGGCGGCGGTGGCGATCGCTCCGGCCGGAGCGGCCACTAAGCAGATGGATGCCACCGACGATCCCGAGATGTCCGGCGAACTCGAGCTGGCGAGCGAGAACTGCCAGACGAAGAACGTGAGACACGACGGCTCGATCATCGCCAAGGGCAAGACGTGCCTACGGATCTATTCCTACGATCCGGGCGCCGAGACCGACACCGAACGCAACTACGGCGTCGCGTGGCTGCAATCGAACGTCAACTCCCGACTCGGTTGGTGCGCGGCAAGAGTGGTCTCCGACATCGACCTGCCGGAGGGCTTTGAAGTAGAGGCGCGGGCACCGCGGGCGATGGACCTCAAACGCAGGAAGGTTTATGAGACGGCGCTGGCACCGAACGCCGGCGGCAACGCCATGGAAACCGCCGAAGAGACGTCGATCAAGCAGACCCAGGTCCTGTATCCGCGGTTGCTACGCATGAGGATCCTCGCCGAGACGAACATCGTCCGATTGAAATGGCGGGGACTGCGGAACGAAAAATTGGGATTCGCCTCGGGGGCCGAGGTGTCATGGTCGTCGGATGCCGAACCCGATCCCGTGTCGTACCGGTTGAACTACCGGCTCCAGCGCGGCGACTGCTAAGACGGCTCTAGCGGCCTGATCAGGTCGCTTCCATCCTCGGCAACACGACCTCCTGCGCCAGGAGCTTCACCGCAGCGGCGAACGGCAGCGCGATCAGCGCACCTACGAAGCCGAGAAGACTTCCGCCGATCAGCGCGGCGAGCAGAACCGCGGCCGGAGAGATGTCGATCGCCTTCGTCATCACGCGCGGGACGATCACGTAGTTCTCGATCTGTTGGTAGATGAGGAAGAACACGAGGGTCGCGACTCCGAGTGGCCATCCCATGAAGAACGCGACTATCACCGCCGGGATCATCCCCAAGGTCGCGCCGACAAGCGGAATGAGGTCTGCGATCGCGACCCACAACGCAAGCGCGATCGGGTACGGGATTCCCGCGATGATGAAGAAGATGAACGAAACCACGCCTGCGATGATCGAGACCGCGACGTTGCCGGCGATATAAGAGCCGATCTTCTCGAGGACCGGATCCGCCAACTCCTGGACGCGCTTCCGCCGCGTCTTCGGTACGAGACGGAGAGAACCCTCCCGCGCCCGCCGCAGGCTGAGCGAGAAGTAGATCGTGAGCACGATCACCGTGAGGCCGTTGAAGATCTTGCCGAGCACCGAGCCCGCCACCCCCGCGACGGTTCCGAGTGAGCCCCCGATCTGTGTCGGTGCTTGTTCGACGGAGTCCCGCAATCTGTCGGCGATGTCGTTGTCTCGCACGTATTCGGCGATGCGCTCGTTACGGTTCGCCAGGTCGTCGATGTACTCAGGCAGATTCGTGGCGAAGTTCGCGACCTGCTCCACGAGCGGTGGCACCACGGCCGCGATGAAACCGACGATCGAGAGGACGAGCGTTAAGAAGATCACCGCCACCGCAAGCCCTCGCTTCAGCCCCTTCCGCTCCAGCCACGCAACCGCAGGGTCCAACCCGACGGCAAGGAACGCGGCGACGAACACGAGGAGCAGTACCGACCGCACGCGATAGAGCGAGTACAGGAGCAACGCGGCTGCGGCCGCGGTGAATACGACCCGGAAGATCGTGCCGGTGCTCGGCCCCTCGGCCGGTTGAGCCATCTAGCGGGCGGGCATCAGGCGGACGACGTCGTCGCTTCCCCCAGGACCGCTTGCGCCGCCGCGAGGCGTGCGACCGGCACCCGGTAGGGGGAACAGGAGACGTAATCGAGGCCGATCTCGTGGCAGAACATCACCGAGTCGGGATCGCCGCCGTGCTCCCCGCAGATCCCGAGATGCATGTCGTTGTTGGCCTCGCGGCCCTCCCACGCCGCGATCTGCATGAGGCGGCCGACGCCTCGCCGGTCGATCGTCTCGAACGGGTTCGACGGCACGAGCTTGCGCTCGACGTACATCGCGAGGAACTTCCCGATGTCGTCGCGCGAGAAGCCATACGCCGTCTGGGACAGGTCGTTCGTGCCGAACGAGAAGAAGTCGGCGTGCTCCGCGATATCGGCCGCGGCCAGACACGCGCGCGGCAACTCGATCATCGTTCCGAACTCGATGTGGATGTCCTCGTTCGCCTCCACCACGACCGCCTTCGCGACCGGTTCGAGCTCGTCCCGCATCTGCTGCAGCTCCTCGGCCGTCGCTACGAGCGGGATCATGATCTCGGGTCGCGGATCGCCGCCCTTCCGCTTCACCTCGACCGCGGCCTCGGCGATCGCTCGTACCTGCATCGCGTACAGGCCGGGCTTCAGGATGCCCAGCCGCACGCCCCGGAGGCCGAGCATGGGGTTCGCCTCGTGAAGCTCGTTGACCTTTCGCAGTACCTCGCGCTTCTCGTCGAGGTCGGTGTGGTCGGTCGGCACGTCTCGGACCGAGATCTCCGTTCCTTCATTGCGTTGCAGTGCATTCACGAGATCGCGGAAGCGCGAGCCGATGAGCGGTGTCAGCTCGACGACCGTGCCAACCTGCGCTACGAACTGCTCGAGGAGACCCTTCTCTTCCTCACGTTCCTTCGCAATCTCTTCGGCTCGTTCTTCGGCCTTGGTTCTCGCTTCTTGCGCCGCCTCGGCGCGGGCGATCTCGGTCGCAAGTTCGACGCGGTCGGGGAGGAACTCGTGAAGCGGCGGATCGAGCAGCCTCACCGTTACCGGTAGGCCGCTCATCGCCTCGAAGATGCCGATGAAATCGTTGCGCTGCAACGGCAGCAGCGCGTCGTATGCCTCCTGCTCCTCTTCGTCGGTGTCGGCGAAGATCATCTTCCGAACTGCAGCGACGCGCTCCTCGCCCAGGAACATGTGCTCGGTGCGGCACAACCCGATCCCTTCCGCGCCACGAGCACGAGCGTTCTGCGATTGGTCGGGGGTGTCGGAGTTAGAGCGAACGCGCAGACGACGCACCCGGTCGGCGACGCCCATGAAGCGTTCGTAAGCGCGCCACAGTTTCGACTCCTGCGCGGCCGGATCGCCGTTGATCGCGGCTTCCAGGATCGACGGAGACGTCTCGAGCTCTTCGGCGTAAACGGATCCGTCGGTTCCGTCGATCGTTATGACGTCGCCTTCGTTCACCGTCGTGTCCCCTACGGTGAAGCGTTTCGCGGCACGGTCGATGCGGATCGCGTCGGCTCCACAGACTGCCGGGATCCCTTCACCACGAGCCACGACGGCCGCATGCGAATTCGTGCCGCCGGCCGACGTCAGGATCCCTTGCGACGCAACCATCCCGTGATAATCGTCCGGTGTCGTCTCGCGGCGGACGAGTATGACCTTCTCTCCCTGGTCGGCGCGAGCGGCCGCATCGTCGGCGGTGAACACGACGCGACCGACGGCGGCCCCCGGCGATGCGTTGAGACCGGTCGCTACCGGTGTTTTGTTCTTGTCGTCGGGGTTGATGATCGGCTTGAAGAGCTCGTCGAGCTTTCCCGCGGTCAGCCGATCGCGCACCGCAGTCTCGTCATCGATCAACCCTTCTTCCACCATGTCGTAGGCGATGACCCATTCCGCGAGCGAAGTCCTCTTGCCGACGCGGACCTGTAGGAGCCACAGCTTGCGCTGCTCGACCGTGAACTCGATGTCGAGCATGTCCCTGAAGTGCTGCTCGAGGCGGTCCATGTAGCCCTGCAGCTCCATCCACGCCTGCGGTTGGTCGTCGCCCATCTCGTACAGCGGCACGGTGTTGCGGATCCCGGCGACGACGTCTTCGCCCTGCGCGTTCACGAGGTAGTCGCCGTAAGGCTTGTTCTCCCCGGTGGAGGGATCGCGGGTGAACGCGACACCGGTTCCGGAATCGTCACCCTTGTTACCGAACACCATCGTCTGGATGTTGACGGCAGTGCCGAGATCGTCGGGGATCTTGTTGCGGCGCCGGTAATCCTGCGCTCGCTTGTTGTCCCACGAGCCGAACACGGCCTCTATCGCGAGGTGTATCTGCTCGGTCGGCTCCTGGGGGAAGTCGCGACCCGTGTCGCGCCGGATGATCCCCTTGAACTCGTCGACGAGAGCCTTCAAGTCATCGGGATCGAGATCGACGTCGAGCTTGACGCCCTTGCGCTCCTTCGCTTGTTCGATCGCCTCTTCGAACAGGTCGCCGTCCACGTCCATGACCGTTTTTCCGAACATCTGGACGAGCCGGCGATACGAGTCCCATGCGAATCGGTCGGAGCCGGTCTGCCGCGCGAGGCCAAGCACGCTGTCGTCGTTCAGCCCGACGTTGAGGACGGTGTCCATCATCCCGGGCATCGAGAACTTCGCCCCCGAACGCACCGACACGAGTAGCGGATCGCTCGCGTCGCCGATCTGACGGCCCATCTTCTCCTCGAGGGTCTTGCGATGGTCGGCCACCTCGTCGAGGAGGCCGTCGGGAAAGCCGCCCTCGATGCGATAGGCGTTGCATGCCTCGGTGGTGACGGTGAAGCCGGGGGGCACGGGCAGCTCGAGTCTCGTCATCTCGGCAAGGTTGGCGCCCTTGCCGCCGAGTAACGCCTTCTTGGAAGCGTCACCCTCCTCGAAGTCGTAGACCCATTTGGTTCTTGCCACTACTGATGTCCCCCCTCTGGCTCATCGAGCTTCACGTCGACGATCGTGTCGTCGTCTCCTTCATCGATCTCGACCATCGCGGTTCCGCGATGACCATGCGCGTCCCAGACGTTCAGCGCCCACCGACCCGGAACGAGGTGATAGATGTATGTCCCTTGACCATCGACCTGGACTTGGTCGAGCACGTCGCCCTGCGAGTTGTGTAGCTCTACAACGGCGGTGACTGCGGGCTCACCGTGAGCGGTCACTTGCCCTCGCAAAGTCGGCATCAGCGCACTCCCTCCCCTAGAACCTTTTCCTCAGGTACTCCACCAGCCCGTTGATCGGGATCCGTTCTTGTTCCATCGTGTCGCGATCTCTGACCGTGACCTGTTCGTCGTTCAGCGTGTCGAAATCGACGGTCACGCAATACGGAGTCCCCACCTCGTCCTGGCGCCGGTACCTCCGTCCGATCGCCTGCGTGATGTCGATGTCGGTGGCGAAGTGGGGCCGGACTTCGGCCGCGACCTTCTCCGCGACGGGCACGAGATCGGCATGCTTCGATAGCGGAAGCACTGCCACCTTGATCGGCGCGAGGCGCTTGTCGAGCTTCAGGACCGTTCGTTTCTCCATCTTCCCCTGAGCGCTCATGGCCTCTTCTTCCGCATATGCGTCGATGAGGAATGCCAGCGTCGGTCGTTCGACGCCGGCCGCCGGTTCGATCACGTACGGGACATAGCGTTCTTCGGTGTCGGGGTCGAAATACGACAGCTCCTGCCCCGAATGTTTCGCGTGCGCCTTGAGGTCGTAGTCCGTCCGGTTCGCTATCCCCTCGAGCTCGGACCACCCCATCCCCGGGAATTCGTATTCGACGTCGTAAGTGTTCTTCGCGTAATGCGATAGCTCGTCGGGATCGTGCTGACGGAGCCGAAGCTTGGTCTCGTCGATCCCGAGGTCGGCGTACCACCGCATCCGTTCCTTCGTCCAGTAGTCGAGCCAGTCGTCGTCGGTGCCGGGTTTGACGAAGAATTCCATCTCCATCTGTTCGAACTCGCGGGTGCGGAAGACGAAGTTGCCCGGCGTGATCTCATTCCGGAACGACTTCCCCTGCTGCGCGATCCCGAACGGGATGCGCTTTCGGCTCGCCTGTTGGACGGTCATGAAGTCCACGAACATCCCCTGTGCCGTCTCGGGACGCAGATAGACGATGTTCGACGAGTCCTCGACCGGGCCGATGTGTGTCTTGAACATGAGATGGAACTGCCTGGGCTCCGTCCATGCGTCCTTGGTGCCGCAATCGGGGCAGCCTTTCGCCAGGTCGACGTGATCGGCGCGGAACCGATGGTTGCAGTTCGTGCACTCGACAAGCGGGTCGGTGAACGTCTCGACGTGACCGGAGGCCTCCCACACCCGGGGCGACATGAGGATCGAGCTCTCGAGACCGACCACGTCGTCCCGCATCTGGACCATCGCGCGCCACCACTCGGCCTTCACGTTTCGCTTCAGCTCGACGCCCAAGGGGCCCCAGTCCCACGCCGAGCGGAGACCGCCGTAGATCTCGCTCGACTGGAAGACGATCCCCCTGCGTTTGCACAGGTTGACGATCGTTTCCATGGATACATCGGCCATGCGGGGCATCATAGGGCGGTGCTAGGTCCGCTCCTCGCCGTGTTGTTGGTCCTGATCAACGGGTTCTTCGTCGCGGGCGAGTTCGCCATAGTCGCGGTAGAGCGGAGCAAGGTGGAGGCACTCGCGGCCGAGGGCGACTCTCGTGCGGCAAGCCTCCTGCGAGCGCTGCGCACGCTGTCGTTCCAACTTTCGGGTGCGCAACTCGGGATCACGATCACGTCTCTGTTGGTTGGCTTCTTGATCGAGCCCGCTTTGGCTCCCCTGTTCGAGCCCATCGTCCGCTTCATCGGCGTGCCGGAATCGTCGAGCTTAGGTGTCTCGGTTGCCGTGGCGCTCGTGATCGCGACCACGGTCCAGATGGTGGCCGGCGAGCTCGTCCCCAAGAACCTCGCCATCTCGAGGCCCGAGGGCGTGGCTTTTGCCATCGCCACCCCTTTGCGGCTGGCGAATGCTTCGATGAAGCCGCTCATCGTGTTCCTCAACGCCGCGGCGAACTGGACGGTTCGGTTGTTCGGGATCCAACCGCAAGACGAGCTCACCGCGGTGCATTCACTGGAAGAACTACAGGTTCTGATCCGATCGTCGCGTGAAGCAGGGGGGCTCGACGAAGAAGAAGCAACGCTACTGGCGCGGTCGATCAGCTTCGGCGACAAGACGGCGGCCGACGCGTTGATACCTCGGGTCGACATCGTGAGCGTGAGCCGAGATTCGACGCTGCACGACCTGACGGGAGTGGCTCTCGAGACCGGCCATTCGAGGTTCCCCGTAACCGGAGACGGCATCGATGACATCATCGGGATCGCTCACGTCAAAGACGTACACACGATCAAGAAGACGCGGCGCGCGACGGTCTCGGTCACCGACATCATGCGGCCTCCTCTCGTCGTGCCCGAGAGCAGGGATCTCGCGTCGCTGCTCGTAGAGATGCGCCGTACGCGTCTTCACCTTGCGGTGGTGATCGACGAGTTCGGCGGGACTGCAGGCATCGTGACGCTCGAGGACCTCCTCGAAGAGATCGTGGGCGAGATCGACGACGAGTACGACGCGTCGGGGGACGACGCGCAGCTGACGTCGTCTCCCGAAGGTGTCCATGTCGTGGCGGGCATGTCGCACCCCGACGAGCTTCGGGAGCTGACGGGGTTCGAGATGCCGGAGGGCGACTACGAGACGCTGGCCGGGTTCCTTCTCGATCTCTTCGACCGCATCCCTTCGAACGGCGATCACATCTCGTTCGACGGGTGGGAATTCAAGATCGTCGAGATGGAGAAGCGGCGTATCGCGCAGGTGCTGATGGTCCGGGCGGCGCAACCTCGGTCGGAGGAAGAGCCATGACGTGGACCTATCTCGCGATCGCGGTCGTTCTCCTCGCTCTGAACGGTTTCTTCGTGGGGGCCGAGTTCGCGCTGATCGCCGCCCGCCGCTCGAGGATCGAACAGCTCGCGGAGAGCGGAAGCAAACGCGCGACCGTCGCGCTCAAGTCGATCAAGGAGCTGTCGCTGATGCTCGCGGGCGCGCAATTGGGCATCACCATGGCGTCTCTCGGACTAGGGGCCGTGGGAGAGCCTGCCGTGGCCCACCTCATCGAAGGCGGCCTCGAAGCTGTCATTCACTTATCGCCGGGTGTCCTGCACAGCATCTCGTTCGTGATCGCACTCACGATCGTCGTCTTCTTCCACATGGTCGTGGGCGAGATGGCGCCGAAAAACATCGCTATCGCCGAACCGGAGAAGAGCGCGTTGTGGCTCGCTATCCCCTTCCGTCTCTACACACTGATGTTCCGGCCGTTCATCTGGCTCTTGAACCTCATCGCGAACGCCGGCGTGCGCGCACTGCGCGTCGAACCTCGGGACGAGCTGCACGACGTTCATTCCTCTTCGGAGATCGGCATCCTCATCTCGGAGTCGGCGCGAGGTGGTTACCTCGATCGGTTCGAGCATCGACTTCTTTCTGGTGCCATCGCCTTCTCCGAACGCGATGTTGCGTCGGTCATGATCCCGCGCACCGACCTGGTCGCGATCCCCCACACGGCGACACCGGACGAGCTCGAGCAGCTCGTTCTCGAGAGTGGTCACTCCCGGTTCCCGGTGTACGTAAAGAATCTCGACACGATCATCGGATTCGTGCACGCGAAGGACCTTCTCAATATCGGCGACGACGAGCGAGACAAACCGCTCCCCCGACGCTTCATGCGGAAGATGCTCGTGGTGCCGGAGTCACTGAAGCTTCACCCACTACTCGTCAAGATGAGGAGCAACCGGCAGCACTTCGCGCTCGTCCTCGATGAGCATGGAGGGACGGCAGGGATAGTCACGCTCGAAGACCTGCTCGAAGAGCTCGTGGGCGAGATCCGGGACGAATACGACGTCACGGAATTCGGCATCGAACGTGTGGACGACAACCGGTTCATCATCCCGGGAACCCTGCACGTCGACGAAGCCGCGTCTCGATTGGCGTTGGAACTGCCGGAAGGTGAATACGAGACGATCGCGGGGTTCTTGATGGACCGCCTCGGCCGCATCCCCGAACGACGCGACCGCGTCGTTCATGGCGACTGGACGCTTCGAGTCCTATCGATGCACCGCCGCCGCGTCGTGCAGGTGATGGCCGAGCGAACGCGGACCTCGGGAGAGAAGATCCCGAGCCCCTAAGCCGCGTTACGTCACTTGAGGCGCGGGCCTCCGGTGCTCTTCACGTACCACGTCTGCGGCGCGCCGTCCTTGAATTTCTTGACGAACGCGATGTGGATCCGTCCGTCTGGGCCGATGTCGAGCTGCAGGAAATCCCACAGCTGCCGACCCATGGGGCCGGCGAGAACCGGAGTCTTCGTATCGACACGGGTCTCGACGATCTTCGGATTCTTCGACGTTGCCCCGGTGACCGCGGCCGAGTGCAGGAACCACGGCGCGTCCTCGGGCAGGTTGTCTTGGTAGTTGAAGAAGGGGACCTTGATGCCGCCGTAGAGGGTGCGGCCTGCCGACACCGCGCGGAAGAACTGCTCCGCCGCGCCTTGTTTTTTCTCGAACGGCGTCTCGTACCACGCGAGCGCGATGTTGCCATCGTCGCCTGCGGTGATCCACGGGAACGTCGCGCATCCACCACCGGTGTTCACCTTGACCGGCTTGTTCCACGACTTGCCGTTGTTCGTCGAGACCGCGTAGTAGACGTCGCATCCGTTGTTGTCGAACGTCGACCAGGTCGTGTACCCGTTGCCCGCGGCATCGACTGCGGTCGGCCCGGTGAAGATCGGGCTGAACCCGCCACGGCGTTGCGGCGCGGTTACGACGGCTTCTGTGAATTTCGGAACACCGTTCTTGTATTCGGCAACGGTCGAGCTCAGGACGTCTTTGCCTTTCTCCTGGTTCACGCCCGAAACCCACAGCGTTCCGGTCTTCTCGTTGGCTGCGATATGCGCCGGGAAGAACGGCTGTCCGGCGACCTTGCCGCGCCACGACAGCAGGTTGCCGCCGTCCCACGTCATCCCGCCGTCGGTCGACCGGTAGATCGCGGTGTGCGAGACGTGGTTCACGTATAGGTACAGCGCTTCTTCGCTAAATGCGATCCACGGGCGATCGTCGAAACCGGGAACGGTTCCGGTCGCGGGCGTGGTGAAGTCCCACTTCTTGCCCCAGTCGCTCCAGCGCGTGAACATGAGCCCGGGGATGTATGTGTCGATGAAGTACATGTGGCCGTCGTGATCGACCGCGATGTCTCCCTCAGCCCCGATCCCCCATTCACGGATGTGACCGGGCGTCTCTAGCTCCTTGAACTTCTTGCCGTTCGAGGAGTACCAGACCGGTGCAGCCGCAGCGACACAACACGTTCCTGCGATGTAGATGCCACCTCTGTCGTCGACCTGGATCGAAGGCTCGCCCGACCATTCGTGGTCACTCT
>JAHWJK010000132.1 GCA_019348445.1 Actinomycetota bacterium
GCCGCGTCGGACCCGGATGGGGACAGCAACGGCGGCGCCGACCAGCCGAACGGTTCCGGTGGCGACGATAAAGCAGACCAGGACGGCAATAACGGCTGCGGTAACGACGACGACTTCGAAGACGACAACAACGGGAACTGCGGCAAGCCCACCGACAAGAAGCGGGACAAGCAGTGTCCTCCCTCCGATGCCAAGTCGAACGGCAAGAGCAAGGGCAAAGCGAACGGCAGGGGCCACGGCAAAGGCAAAGCGAAAGGCCTGGCCGAGGACTGCACCGAGGGTTCGACGACCTCCGACGACGAAGATGTCAACGTTGAGGGGACGACCGAGACCGATGGAGATGACGAAGAGGTCTTGGGGTCCGTCATCGGCGGCGGGACGCATGCCGAGGATGACGATGTACTGGGTAGCCTGACGACCCGAGACGAAGCAGCAGCCGCCGCGTCGGAACGCGAGTCCGGCAGTGCCCTTCCTTTCACGGGAGTGGCGATCCTGGCTCTGGTCGCTCTCGCCGGTGGCCTCGTAGTCCTCGGCGCAGTGTTCATGTCGAGACGCAAGGCACGCATCTAAAGATCAGAAGCGGCGAACCAAGGGGCCGGGGAACCGGCCCCTTTTCGCGTGAGCGCGTACGCTGGATGGCGTGCCGGAGCCGAGTGATTTCCCCGTCGTCGTCCACGATCTACATCTGAAGCGCGGCGGCCGCGTGGTGTTGCGCGGCATCGACGCGCGCTTCGAGGCGGGAAAGATCACTGCGATCGTGGGGCCCTCGGGGGCCGGGAAGACGAGCCTCCTGCGCTGCCTGAATCGGCTCGAGGACCCGGATGGCGGTCGGGTCCTGCTCGATGGCACCGACATCAGGAGCATCGCGCCCACGGAGCTTCGCCATCGCGTCGGCATGGTGTTCCAGGGTCCCATCCTGTTCGAGGGAGGGATCCGAGCCAACTTGGCTTACGGCCTGAGAGACGTCCGCGAGGAGGATCTCCTGTGGGCCCTGCGCGAGGCGGGCCTCAAGGACGAATTCCTAACCCGCGATTCGTCGGCCCTCTCGGTTGGTCAAGCACAGCGCGTGTGCATAGCTCGCTGTCTCGTGCGCAAGCCGGAGATCCTGCTCATGGACGAGCCGACGTCGGCCCTCGACAAGGACGCCGCCGCTCGGATCGAAACCCTTATCTCGACACTCGCCGACCACGGCCTGACGATCGTTCTAGTCACTCACAATCTCGCGCAGGCGCGCAGCGTCGCGGACGCCGCTGTCCTTCTCGTAGACGGCGTCGTCGCCGCGGCTGGGGCGCCATCGGACATCGACGAGGCGTGGTCGAGAGAGGTCAGATCGTGATCGACATCGCGATCACTCTGCTCCTGGTTGCGATCGCGATCGGTGTGTCCCGCGGCCTCCGATTAGGCCTCGAATCGGATCTCGCCGTCGCCGTCGTTCGTGCGATCGCACAGCTCGCCGCACTCGCGGCGGTCATAACGCTCGTCTTCGAGAACCCTCCTTACTCCGCGCTCTTCATCGCGGTCATGCTCGGTGCAGCAGCGTGGACGTCGGGGCGCCGGTTGGAAGGGATACCGGGTGCAACGTGGATCGCACTGGTGGCGATCGGCCTGGCCAGCGGCGTCGCCGCGGGGGTGTTGTTCGGCTTCGATGTCTTTCGATTCGTCCCCCGGTTCCTCTTGCCCGTCGTCGGCATGTTGATCGGTAACTCGATGAATGCGGTCTCGGTCGCGGGCAAACTGCTACGAGAAGACATCATGTCGAAGACGCTCGAGATCGAAGCGCGCCTCGCGCTCGGCGTGCGAGCGCGCGATGCGTTGACGCCGTACGTCCGGCGGTCGATGGTGACGTCGCTGATCCCATTGGTCGATGCGACGAAGAACGTCGGCATCATCCTCATCCCGGGAGGCTTCGTTGGGATGATCTTGGGGGGCGCCAGTCCACCGGATGCCGCGCGGGTGCAGGCGATCATCCTGTTCATGCTGCTCGGGTCGGTGTCGATCGCGGCCATGGCGACGGCCGTTCTGGTGACCCGCGCGTTCATCGGACCCGGAGAGCGCATCGTTATCCCCGCGGCCTTAACTTGAGTCCTCGTAGCGCCGGCCTCGCTCGCGCCGAGCTGGTCAAGGCGATAGCCGTTGTGGTCGGCGTCGGCGCGGCCATCGTCCTACTCATCATCGTGCTGGGGCGGTTGAACGAGCAGCCGGCTACGCCCGAGATCGAAACGATCGGGGTCAGACCGGGCCCGGTGTCCGTTGCCGCGACCGACGACACCGTGTGGGTCGCCCACGGGCCAGACAGCACCCTGATCGCTATCGGCACCGAGCAACTCGAGGTCACCTCCGGCCCCACAAACCTCGGCGACCGCCCCGGCGATGTAGTCGTCATCGGCGAGACGGTGTGGGTCGGCGCGATCGAGGGGACGTCGATCTTGCGCATCGATAGGCGAACCGGCACGGTCGTCGGTGATCCGATCGAGATCGGAGACACACCCAAGTCTCTCGTGTACGGGGGCGACAGCCTGTGGGTTGCCGCGTTCAACGACGGCACGATCGCGCGGGTGGATCCGTCGAACGGCGATGTATTGGACACTTTCAAGACGCAAGCCAAATTCCCCGGGTCGCTGGCGTGGGCGAACGATTCGTTGTGGATCGCCGACGTGGTCGGAGAGTTCGTCGTTCGTTACGAACCCGCGACCGAGGAAGAGGACGTGATCCGCGTCGGCGACGGTCCCACCGCGATCGCCGCCGGTGAAGGCGGGGTGTTCGTAGCGAACTTCAACGACGAAACCGTCACGAAGATCAACTCGACGACTGGACGCGTCGTCGGTGATGCGCTTCCGATAGGCGGCAAACCCGGTGGGATCGCGGTCGGATCCGGTTCGATCTGGGTAACGCGCAGCGAAGACGACTTCCTCTTCCGGATCGATCCAGACACGATGACGCCGATGGGGATCCCGGTAGCGGTGGGGGACAACCCGCAGGGAGTGGCGGTCGCGGATGGTGTTGCGTGGGTTGCGAACCAGGGTTCTGGCACCGTGACGCGCGTGGAATTCACCGGCGGCGACGAATAGCCGCGGGTATGCGTCGAGTAGCCTTCGCAACAGCATGGACGATCTGACCCCGCGTCTCGACGCGATCAAGGCGAAGTTCGCACACGTCAAGGAGTACCTTTGACGTCGACGCGAAGCGCGCTCGTTTAGACGAGCTCAAGCAACTCTCTAGCGCACCCGATTTCTGGGATGACTCCGCGGCTGCACAGAAGACGATGTCGGAACTGTCGCGTCTCTCGGAGGACGTAACCGCGTACGACCGCCTCGCACAGCGGGTCTCGGACGCCGCGGTCCTGTGGGAACTCGCTTCTGGCGAGGACGACGCGGCGACGGCAACGGAGGCCCAGACAGAGATCGCGACGATCGAGCGAGATCTGGACGCGCTCGAGGTCACCGCGCTGCTCGGTGGTGAATTCGACGATTCGCCCGCGATCCTCGAAGTCCACGCGGGGGAAGGCGGAACCGACTCGCAGGATTGGGCAGAGACGTTGCTTCGCATGTACGAACGGTGGGCCGAACAGCACAGCTTCAAGACCCAGCTCGTCGAGCTGACGCCCGGCGAAGAAGCCGGCATCAAGAGCGCGACCGTGACGATCGACGGCCGCCACGCCTATGGCCTGTTGAGCGCGGAGCGCGGCGTTCACAGGTTGGTGCGCATCTCTCCGTTCGACGCCGCGAAGCGCCGCCACACGTCGTTCGCGTCGGTCGACGCCACGCCGGAGGTCGATGAAGACGTCGACATCGAGATCAATGCGGACGACCTCCGCGTCGACACGTACCGCTCGTCGGGGGCGGGGGGCCAGCACGTGAACGTCACCGACTCGGCAGTACGGATCACTCATCTGCCCACGGGCATCGTCGTGTCGTGTCAGAACGAACGGTCACAGATGCAGAACCGGGCCGTCGCGATGCGGATCCTCAAGTCGCGCCTCGTTGCGCGAGCCCGCGAGGAGCGCGAGGCCGAGATAGCCGCTCTACGTGGAGAGAAGCGAGACATCGGCTTCGGTTCGCAGATCCGCTCGTATGTCATGCACCCGTACCAGATGGTCAAGGACCATCGGACGAGCGTCGAAACCGGCAACGTCCAGG
This sequence comes from Actinomycetota bacterium, assembly GCA_019348445.1. Lineage (GTDB taxonomy): Bacteria > Actinomycetota > CADDZG01 > CADDZG01 > WHSQ01 > JAHWJK01. The sequence continues at coordinate 4,137 of JAHWJK010000132.1, forward strand.
CGGTCCTCGACGGCGACATCGACCGATTCATCGAGGCCGAGCTTCGCCGCCGAGCGTCGGAACGGGACGAAAGTCCCTAATCGGCAGGCGCGCGGGTTGCACGTTGCCGTGTGAGTGCCATCATGGGGACATGACTCAGACCCCCGAAGTAGTACAGCGCGTCGACGACGCGTCTCTCGAAGAGATGCAGAAGGTCGACATCGAAGACGTTTACACGCAGATGGATTGGGTCCTCCAGCAGCGGGC
>JAHWJK010000038.1:0-10693 GCA_019348445.1 Actinomycetota bacterium
AACCGTTCGGCTGGTCGGCGCCGCCGTTGCTGTCCCCATCCGGGTCCGACGCGGCATTGCCCTGGTTTCCGGACTTCCCGTGCTCCACGGACTTGTCCTTGCCGGACGGGTGCTTGTTGTCACCGTCGTCGGAGACGTTGTTCAGGGTCCCGTTGTCGTTCGAGTCGTTGTCCTCGGTATAGGCCGACCCGCCGCCCTTGTCGCCCTTATTGGCCTTTCCGCCCGCGAAGGCGGGGGTTGCCGCCGTCGCCACGGTGACGAGGAGCGCCGCGCCTAGACCGGCGAGCATCCTCAGATTTATCCGCTTCATGTCGTGCCTCTCTGTTTGCCCCGACGAGTATCGAGATCGTTCGCTTACTTATAGTTATCGGCATTCCTGGCAGAATCTGGAGGTTTCCCTACGGACGCCTGCTTTTACCCCCGGACGCTTTTGGACGCGACAGAGGGGACCGTGTCCCGGCCCCCTCTGAGTGCTTCGGGTGGTTCTAGCTGCGATCCCTGCGCATGAACAGGTAGCCCGAACCAACGAGCCCGCCTGCCAGAGCGAGGATCGCGAGGATGCCTGCGCCCGTGAAGGGAAGAGCGCGTCCGCGCGGCTCGCGCTCCGCGGCTGCAGGCGCGACCGCTGCGTCCTCGTCGTTCGTGATCGTGGTCCCGAGCACGTCGTCACCGGCTTCCCTCGCGTCGGCTTTGACGCGCGATCCAAGGACATCCTCGTCCTCGCAGACCTTCGCGTCGGCGGCCATGTCTTCGGCCTTCACGCACGGCCCGGTCGAGTCGCCCTCGACCTCATCCTCGGTGTCGGACTCCACTACCTCTTCTTTGGCGCACTGCTTGCGGAGGCCCTTGCCCTTTGCCTTCCCGTTGGACTTGATGCTGCCCATCGACTGCGGGCACGACTTCCCCTTGACCCTGTCCTTGGGGCCGCAGTTGCCGTTGTTGTCGTCTTCGAAGTCGTCGTCGTTGCCGCAACCGTTGTTGCCGTCCTGGTCTGCCTTGTCGACTCCCCCGGATCCGTTCGGCTTGTCCGGCCCGCCGTTCGAATCGCCGTCGGGATCGGACGGCGAGTTGCCTTGATTACCCGAACCGCCCTTCTCGACCGAGCGGTCCTTGCCCGACGGGTGCCTGTTGTCGCCGTCGTCGGAGACGTTGTTCGGCGTGTTGCCGTCGTTCGTGTCGTTGTCCTCGGTGTAGCCGGACCCGCCGCTCTTGCCGCCCTTGCCCTTGTCGCCGGCCAGCGCGGGACCTGCGGTCACGACCAGCACGGCAAGCAGGAGCGCGGCGAGGCCGGCGAGGACGCTCATCGTCCGCTGTGCCATGCCTTTCCTCCCTCTCTACATCACGCTATGTGCTCGGTTGAACACGTAATGTAGTTACCCACGGCAAGCGGCGAGTTAAACCTGTATTTCCCAAATGCGAGGAGCCAGGCGCTACAGCGGGGCACCTCCGGGGCGGCCGTGGCACATCTTGTACTTCTTGCCGCTGCCACACGGGCACGGGGCATTGCGCGGGATCTTCTCCGAGCGCGCCTGCTCGATCTGGGCTGCGCCCTGGCCTTCCGCGGGCGGATGCGCACGGCCGTCGACGTCGCCCGGATCAACCGGCGGTCCTCCCGCCATCGCCGCGACGGGGACCTCGCGGCGCTCTTGGGTGCGCGTCTGCTGTTGCTCGTCCTCACGAACGATCTCCGCGTGGAAGACGTACCGAGCGAAGTCCTCCTTGATGGTTTCTTGCATCTCCTGGAACATGCGGAAACCCTCGTTCGTGTACTCGACGAGCGGGTCGCGTTGCCCGACGGCTCGCAGCCCGATCCCCTCCTGGAGATAGTCCATCTCGTAGAGATGCTCCCGCCACCGGTTGTCGATCACGTTCAGCAGAACGAGTCTCTCGATCTCGCGTAGGTGGTCCGATCCCAACTCTTGCTCCCGCTTCGCGTACACGTCGAGTGCGTCGCGAAGGAAGACTTCGGTCAGCTCCTCCACCGAAACCGCGTCTTGATCGAAATCCGTCGGCTTCATATCGGTCGGGTAGATCTCCCGGACCCGCGTGAAGAGTTGCTCCCAGTCCCACTCCTCGGGGTGGACGTCTGGATTCGCGTGCTCGAGGACGGCAGATTCGATGACGTCGGTGATCAGCTCCAACGCCTGGTCGTGGAAGTCGGCACCCTCGAGGATCGCGCGGCGCTCGGCGTAGATGACCTGGCGCTGCTTGTCCATCACCTCGTCGTACTTAAGGACGTTCTTGCGGATCTCGAAGTTCTGAGACTCGACCTGCGCCTGGGCCCGGATGATCGCCTTCGAAACGATCTTTGCTTCGATCGGAACGTCGTCGGGGATCTTGAGTCGCTCCATCATCGAACCGATCCGATCGGCCGCGAACAGCCTCATCAGGTCGTCTTCCAACGAGAGATAGAAACGGCTCTCTCCGGGGTCCCCCTGGCGGCCCGACCGCCCCCGTAGCTGGTTGTCGATGCGTCTCGACTCGTGCCGTTCTGTTCCGAGAACGTACAGACCGCCGCGCTCAACGACCTCCACGTGTTCGGCATCGCATTGCTCTTTGAACTTCTCGAGCAGCGGCTGGAACTCTTCCTCGTATTGACGCATGTCTTCTTCCGGGTACTCGCCGAGGAGGTACGCGTCGTTGTCCCATCCGTTGACGGCCATCTCGTTGCGTGCCATTCCTTCGGCGTTGCCGCCAAGGATGATGTCGACGCCACGCCCGGCCATGTTCGTCGCCACAGTGACGGCACCGATCCGACCGGCCTGGGCGACGATCGACGCCTCTTTCTCGTGGTGCTTCGCGTTCAGCACCGTGTGCGGAACGCCTCGTTTCGACAGCACGCGTGAAAGGAGCTCAGACTTCTCGATCGAGACGGTCCCGATCAGGACCGGCTGCCCGTTCTGATGCCTCTGGACCACGTCATCCGCCAGTGCGTTCCACTTCGATTCGGCCGTCTTGTAGATCAAGTCCTCTTCGTCGCGCCGGATCATCGGGCGGTTGGTCGGGATCTGCGCGACGTCGAGCTTGTAGATGTGGCCGAATTCGGCAGCTTCCGTCTGCGCGGTTCCAGTCATTCCGGCCAACTTGTCGTACATACGGAAGTAGTTCTGGAGTGTGATCGTCGCGAGGGTCTGGTTCTCTTCCTTGATCCGAACGCCTTCCTTCGCCTCGATCGCTTGATGCAGACCTTCGGAGTAACGCCGTCCGGGAAGGATGCGGCCCGTGAATTCGTCGACGATCGCCACCTCGCCGTGCTGGACGACGTACTCGACGTCGCGCTTGTAGAGCTCTTTCGCTTTCAGCGCCGCCTGCAGGTGGTGGACGAGGTCGACGTTCACGTGGTCGTAGAGGTTCTCGACACCTAGGATCTGCTCGACCTTCGATACGCCTTCTTCGGTAACGGCGATCGTGCGTTTCTTTTCGTCGAGTTCGTAGTGAACGTCTTTCTCGAGACGAGGCGCGATCCGCGCGAACTGCTGGTACCACTTCACCGAGCCTTCGACCGCCCCCGAGATGATCAGCGGGGTTCTCGCTTCGTCGATGAGGATCGAGTCGACCTCGTCGACGACCGCGTAGTAGTGCCCCCGCTGCGTCAGACGTTCGTACTCCGTGACCATGTTGTCGCGGAGGTAATCGAAGCCGAACTCGTTGTTGGTCCCGTAGGTGATATCCGCTGCGTATGCGGGCCGACGCTGGCTCGGAGACATCTGTGCCTGGATCAGGCCGACGTTCATCCCGAGGAACCGGTAGACCTGGCCCATCCATTCGGAGTCGCGCTTGGCGAGGTAGTCGTTGACGGTGACAACGTGGACGCCCTCGCCCCACAGGGCGTTGAGGTAGACAGCAGTCGTGGACGTGAGCGTCTTGCCTTCGCCGGTTCTCATCTCTGCGATCCAGCCGCGGTGCAGAGCCGCTCCGCCCATCAGCTGAACGTCGAAATGCCGCTGCCCGATGGACCGCACCGCCGCCTCACGGGTCGTGGCGAACGCCTCGAACAAGAGGTCCTCGAGGTCGGCGCCGTTCTCCAGGCGTTGCCTGAACTCGGCAGTCTTACCCCGCAGCTCGTCGTCGGAGAGAGCCTTGACTTCGTCTTCTAGTGCGTTGACGGGTGCTATGACGCTTTCCAGCGCCCGAATCTTCTTGCCCTCTCCGGCGGCGAGGACTTTCTTGAAGATGCTCATGAGGCGTCCATTATCTGCCTCACGCCCGCCAACGCATCAGGCCAGGTCACACAGCGGACTTACGGTTCTTGTCGAGGATCGCAAAGATGATGAGGAGGAACGCGGCGAGACGGACGAGATAGAGGTACGGGCGGATCTCGCTGTCTCGAGGGTTGAACGTCAGGACCAGGTAATTCAGCGCCAGCAACGCGAACGACCCCGAGAAGAACCCGAATAGCCGATCGTGCGACTGCCTCCAGAATCGGAGGAAGACGAGTGTCACGACCAGACACAGCGCCACGACGAGCCCCGACAGGAAATCGTCCATCACCCAACCCCCTTCATCGATCGACGTCCCAGATGAGCCCGTAGACCAGGAGCGCAACAGCCATAACGGCAGTCACGAGACGCAGACGGTAGAGATCGATCTCCTCGAGGAAGACGACGCGGTCGACGACCAACAGGATGTTGTTGACCGTCAACGCAGCGAAACACAGCGTGCTCCACAGCAGGAGGCGGGCCTTGCTGCGGACGTAACCGCGAGCAAGAAGCCCGGCGCAGACGATGCATGTGATCGCGCAGAGCGCGTAAACGCCGTTTGCTATCACTCGTCGTCCCTCCTCACGCGGAAGGCGTCCGCGAAGCTTTGGACGCCTTCGCTCGGCTTCGAAAAGATCAGATTGATCACCGTCACTCGATACGCGTTGTAAGCACCGGCGAGCTCATCGACCTGCCGATCCAGCGGTGACTTTGGGTCATAGATGAAACCGCCGTCCTTCTCCGTGAGGAACCCGCGGCCCGCGAGATCCGTCAACAGGTCCCTCGCCATGTCGGGTCCGACTTTCTGATCGCGGCCTACCGACTCCGGCGTTACGACTTCACCTCTCCGGTCGCGCAGGTACAGCAGCAATTCCAGCTGCGCAACCGAGTGGATGTGGCGCGCGATCAGGTTCTGAGCGTCCTCCGGAACCTTCTGCGCCATAAGCCCCCTAGCCGCGGTCGCGTCCCTGCCGACCAGCTTCCCAGCAACCACCACGGAGGGTAGTGCCTATTTGATGTCTAGGAGTTTCTCACGCACCGCGTAGACGACGGCTTCCATCCGCGAATGGAGGTGCAGTTTCTCGAGGATGTTCCGGACGTGGTTCTTGACGGTGTTCTCCGAGATGAAGAGTTCCTGTCCGATGTCACGGTTATTGAGCCCCTTGGCGACGAGCTTCAGCACCTCGAGCTCCCTCTCCGTCAGACGGGGGCCAGGAACCTGAGCGCGTTCGTCGCGGCGCTTCACGATAGAAGCGAACTCGTTGAGAAGCTTCGATGCCATTGACGGTGAGATCAGCGACTGTCCCGCGTGAACCGCGCGAACCGCGTCGGCAACCTCTTCGATCGAGATCTCCTTCAGCAGATAGCCGGACGCTCCCGCTTTGATCGCTTCGTACAGGTCGGCCTCTTCGTCGGAGATCGTGAGCATCAGGATCTTCGTCGACGGAAGCGTCTCCTTGATGGCCCGGGTCGCCTCGATACCGGTTCGCTTGGGCATCCGTACGTCCATGAGGACCACGTCGGGTGTAGTCGTCTCGGCGCGTTCGACGGCCTCGTGCCCGTCACTTGCCTCACCCACGACATCGATGTCGGACTCGCCCTCCAGGACCATCTGGAGGCCCCGACGGAACAGCGCGTGATCGTCGACGATCAAAACCCTGATCGCTTCTTCGCTAGTCCTTTTCGCCGCTTCCGCCACGCTTCTGTCCCTTTCCGAGGGGAACGTGCCCTGTTTGTGAGCATTGTAAGGGCCGGTCCAGTCCCAATGCTCTAAGCAAAAGTACCTAGATAGTTGTTGTCATAGCCGGATCACGCGACTAAACATCCGACGAGACCTTCGACCCGGAGGGCTCCGGCGTCTCGGAGGGCGCGTCCCGCCTCCGAGAGAGTTGCCCCAGTGGTCATCAGATCGTCGACGACGGCCACACGCCGCGCCGCCGGCCGTGCGACGAAAGCGCCGCGCAGGTTCGCTTTCCTGTCCTGTGCCCCCAGCGTCGCCTGGTCGGCGCGATGTCCGGTCCGGTCGAGCATGGGTACGAGCGGGATCCCGAGATGCAGCGCCACGCTCCGGGCGATCAGTTCGGCGTGATCGAAACCCCGCGCTTGCACATCTCGGCGCCGCGCGGGAACCCACGTCAGCATGTCTGCGACGAGGCCTTCCTGCCACACACGTTCGGCGATCGACCGCCCCAGCTCGCACGCAGCCTCGCGGCGACCGCGCACCTTGAGTCCCAGCACCAGGGCTCGTGCCACGGTGTCGTAATCCCAGGCCGCGATCACACGGTCGACGTGCGGCACCCGCCGTGGCTCCCGGGCCGGCGCGATCCTCGTCCGACAAGGCGCGCACAGCACCGCTCCCATGCGCGTGCAGCCCGCACAGCGGGCGCCTCCGAGATGGTCCGCGAGAGCCTGGATCTTCACTCGCGGGACGTTAGCGAGAGGGTGTGACTTAAGTCCCCTCTTCCCACGCCGCCAGATACGTCTCCTGCTCGTTCGTCAGCTCGTCGATGCGCACTCCCATCGTTTCGAGCTTCAAACGAGCGACCTCCTTGTCGATGTCCTCGGGCACGTCGTAGACACGGTTCTCGAGCGATCCGTGCGTTCGCGCCAGCCACTCACACGACAATGCTTGGTTCGCGAAGGACATGTCCATCACCGCTGCAGGGTGACCTTCGGCGGCCGCGAGATTCACGAGACGGCCTTCCGACAACACGTAGACGCGCCGGTCACCCGCGAGCGAATACTCCTCGACCTCAGGACGCACGCTCGTGACGTCGTTCGCCATCGATCGCAACTCGGCGAGGTTGATCTCGATGTCGAAGTGGCCCGCGTTTGCGAGGATCGCTCCGTCTTTCATGAGCTCGAAGTGTTCGGCCCGGAGTACGTGCTTGTTACCGGTGACGGTGATGAAGATGTCTCCTTGGGTGGCCGCGTCGCGGCCCGGAAGGACCCTGTAACCATCCATGGCCGCCTCGAGTGCGCGGGTCGGGTCGATCTCGGTCACCACGACGTCTGCGCCCATCCCCTTCGCGCGAGACGCGACACCTCGACCGCACATCCCGTAGCCGCAGACGACGACGGTCTTGCCGGCCAGGAGCACGTTGGTCGCGCGGATGATCCCGTCCATCGCCGATTGGCCGGTCCCGTAGCGGTTGTCGAAGAGGTGCTTCGTGTCGGCATCGTTGATGCTGATCACCGGATAACCCAGGACGCCGTTGGCCTCCATCGACCGAAGCCTGATCACACCGGTCGTGGTCTCTTCCGTCCCGCCGATGATCTCCGGAAGCTGGTCTTGCCGATGCTGGTGAAGCATCGTGACGAGATCTCCACCGTCGTCCATCGTGATCTTCGGCTTTCGATCCAACACGGCTTTGATGTGCGAGTAGTAGCCGGCGTCGTCGACACCGTGGATCGCATATACCGGGATCTCATAGGCGCCCACCAGAGCGGCGGCAGTCGCGTCCTGCGTCGAGAGTGGGTTCGATGCGCAGAGCGCTACGTCGGCTCCCGCAGCCTTCAGCGTTCGCATCAGGTTCGCCGTCTCGGTCGTCACGTGCAGACAGGCCGCGATCGTCACACCGTCTAATGGTTTCTCTTTCTCGAAGCGTTCCCGGATCCGCGTCAAGACCGGCATCTGACGATCGGCCCACTCGACCCTGAGTCTGCCGTCATCGGCAAGTCCCAGATCTTTTACGTCGTTCTCAACCACGTTGTTCGATCACCTCTATCTGTTCGCCAACTCGGACTTGAGCTTCTGGATGACCTCCACTGGCCCCGGATCGACCTCGTACCGCAGGCCGACGTAGATCGCCGCGAGCTGCGTCAGAAGGATCAACGACAACAGCCGCGCGATGACGCCATCACCTTCCGCGGTGACGTCGATCACGTCGGCGACGCTGGACTCGACTAAAGACTGCGTGACTTCGAACCGCAGCTGAACGCGTTCGTGCTCTCCCGCATGACGCAAGAACACGAGTACGAAATTCTGTTTCGTGAGATCCGCGAGCTGATTCCAGCCGACGATCTCATTGTGGTCCAGTTCCGGGATCTCGTGCCAGAACGCCGGCGTCTTGCCGTACTCGTTCAGATCGCATTTGAAACGGTACGCAGCGGTGGCGCCGAGTCCACTGCCACCGTAGATAACCGGGACGCGGCCGTGGATCCTCGCCGCGAGCTGCTTCGCCGGATTCTCGTCGGCCGGCAGTTTCCGGTGGCAACGCGACGCGAGGTCGCTGAGAACGTCGACCGCCTCGTCGACATCCGTCTGCATGTCGGGAACGAGACCGATCTGAACCAACACCGCCAGTATGGGAAGCGTCAGGTAGCCGAGAGATGCGCGCGGTTGCAGACCGGTCGGGATCCGTACATGCGCGAGCCCGTACTCCCTCGCCATATCCGCCAGTGGTCCACCGGAAGAGATCGCGACCGCGCGCGATCCACGCGAATGCGCTTCTTCGAGCGCGGCGACGGTCTCTTCGGTGCTACCGGAGTAAGAGACCGCGAACACGAGCGTGTTTCGCCCGATCCACTCGGGCAACGGACCGTACGACTTGATCACGCGGAACGGAATCGGAAGCCGGGGTTCCACGATCGATTGGATCACGTCGCCGGAGACACCCGACCCGCCCATGCCTAGGACGACTATGGAATCGATCCCGTCGGCAGCCGGAAGTCCCGACGCCGCTCGGCCGATCTCCCAGCCCTCTCGGCACTGATCCGCGAAGCGTTCGACCGCGGCAAGGACGTCCTCGGAATCGAGGCGAGCTATCTCGTTCAGGTCGTCGAGATCGATTGCCACGTTGACCTAAGGCTTCTCGGCCTCGTCGATCAGCATGACCGGGATGTCGTCGCGGACTGGGTAGCGATAGCCACATTCGCCTCGACAAACGATGATCTGCTCGGCCTGGAGGTACTCGACGTCGCCGCGGCAGTTAGGGCACGCGAGGATCTCCAACAGTCTCTGGTCGAGAGCCACGTCGCTCCTTCGTCTAGTCGGGCTATTCACCCTAAACGGCGCTTTCCCGCCTGACGCCGCGTACGCGCTCGGATGCGAAGCGTGACGGAAGCGGGAAAAAATTGGTCGTTTTCGCTACGGAGCGTGAAGGGAAGAATCGGGCGGAGCAGAACTACAACAAAGACCGTCGCGCTATACGCCAGGGACTAGATGGACACCGACAACACCACGACGAACCGGGTTCTCGTCGTCGACGACACGCCGAGCATCCGCGCGCTGCTCCGGCAAACCCTGCCCCTCCACGGCTTCGAGATCGTCGCCGAAGCTCGCCATGCCGCCGAGGGGATCGAGCTCGCGCGCTCGGAACAGCCGGATGTGATCGTGCTCGACTGCCAGATGCCGCAGGTCAACGGCGTCGAAGCGATCAAGCCGTTGAAAGAAGAAGCCCCGAACGCGCGCATCCTCATGTACTCCAGCAACGACGAGTACTACGTGCGTCAGGAAGCGCTGGACTCCGGCGCCGATGCTTACTTCGACAAACTTGCCCCGATCTCACAGATGGCGGAAGAGATGCACCGCATGCTCGGGACGGAGAACGACTAGCCGCCTCGGATCACCGCGAGGACTTCTTCCGACTTCTGTGCCATCAGCTCTTTGGTACGCGCTTCGAGATTCAGACGCAACAACGGTTCGGTGTTCGACGGTCTGCAGTTGAACCACCAGTCGTCGAATTCGACCGTCAGCCCGTCCAATCGATCTTGTTTCCCCTCCGCGAAGGTCGTAGCAAGTTTCTCTAGCGTTGCCTGCTGATCCGTGACCACGGAGTTGATCTCACCGGATGCGGCATAGCGCTCGAACGGCTCGACCAACTTCGACAGCGGTCCGCCGAAGTCGGATAGCGCTTCGAGGACGATGAGAGCGGCGATCATCCCGGAATCGGCCCTGAAGTTGTTGCGGAAGTAATAGTGGCCGGAGTGCTCGCCACCGAAGATCGCGCCCGATTCGGCCATCACTTCTTTGATGAACGAATGCCCCACCCTCGTCCGGATCGGCGTGCCGCCGTTCTCGACGATCACCTCGCGGACCGCCCACGAACAGATGAGGTTGTAGATGATCGATTCTCCGGGGAACTTCTTGAGGAGGCGCTCGGCGACCATCGCGGTCGTCGTCGACCCGGAGATCGGCTGCGCGTGTTCGTCGACGAGGAACATCCGATCCGCGTCGCCGTCGAACGCGATGCCGACGTCGCAACCTCGTTCGCGAACGGTTCGCTGTAGATCGACGATGTTCTCGGGTTCGATCGGACTCGCAGGATGATTGGGGAAGGTCCCATCGAGCTCGAAGTACAGCGGGATTAGGTCAAACGTCAGCGGCTCGAAGACGATCGGGACGGTTTTGCCGGCCATCCCATTCCCGGCGTCGATCGCGACTTTCAGCGGACGTAGGCGAGTCACGTCGACCAGCGACCGGCAGTGGTCCGCGTACTCACCGAGGATGTCGATGTTCTCGACGTCGGTCGGCGGAGCTCCCGGCGCGGCGT
>JAHWJK010000038.1:10793-13542 GCA_019348445.1 Actinomycetota bacterium
TCACCGAGGATGTCGATGTTCTCGACGTCGGTCGGCGGAGCTCCCGGCGCGGCGTCGGCCTCCTCGGCAAGGCGGCGGATGTCGTCGAGTCCGCTTTCCGAACCGATCGGCGCCGCGTTCCTTCCGCACGGCTTGAAGCCGTTGTACTGAGCGGGATTGTGCGACGCAGTGATCATTACGCCGGGCAGATCTAGCCGCCCCGAAGCGATGTAGAGCGCGTCGGTTGAGACCAGACCCACGTCGATGACGCGAGCGCCGGCGCGGGCCGCTCCTCGCGAGAACGCCTCAGCGAGAGGTTCCGACGACATCCGCATGTCGTGGCCGAGGAGAACCCTGTCTGAACCCGTGAAGCCGACGAATCCCTCACCGATCCGCGCGGCAGCATCCTCGTCGAGCTCGGTCGGATAGACACCCCGGACGTCATACGCCTTGAAGATGCCTCGCAAGTCCCGTGGCACGGCGGCATCCTAGTGGTCGGTTGTCGCTCCCCCGGGCGTAAACACCGGCCACTTCAGCCTCACCCGTTGACGAGCGCCCCTCTTGGAGGCACCATTCGCGAAATGAAAGAACTTCTCATGCCCGAGACCGAATGGCGCGAGCAAGCCGCCTGCTTGCCGTATCCGGCGATCCTTTTCTTCGGGATGGACGACAACGAGGGCGCCGCCGAACGCCATGCGCGCGAAGAAGAAGCGAAAGAGATCTGCACCCATTGCGTCGTCAGGGCCGAGTGCCTCGACTACGCGCTGGCGACCAGGGAGGCCTACGGCATCTGGGGAGGTCTCACCGAGCTCGAACGGAAAGCTCGTCTTCAGGGCCGCGCCAGCTAGCTCGTAGCCTGGCCCGCGTGCCGGATACGAGCCCGTCTCTAGCCACAACGGCGTCGAAGGCCGCCACTCGTCTGAAGTCTCGCGGGCTGCGCGAGGTCGCCGCGCTTGCGTGGCAACGTGCGAGCGACTGGGTCTCGTCGGAAGACAGCCTCGTCTTTTTCGTTCGAGATGCGACGCCGACCGACCAAGCGATCCCCGGGCTGACATTCCGAGAGGCAACGCCCCAAGACGCGTTCCGCTACGCGCGCGATATCGGGACCGATTCGCCGTCGACATTCACCGGACGGCTGTCGCCGACCACGCGCTGCTTCGTCATCGACGACGGCGCTCTGCTCCTGCATGCCTCATGGGTCACGACCGCCGGAGCATGGACGCGCGAGTTGAGGGCGTACGTCGTCCCGCCGGGCGGAGAGGCCTACATCTACGAGTCATTCACGCGAGGCGAGGCCCGCGGCCGCGGGATCTACCCGTTCGCTTTGCACGGGGTCCTCGCGTGGGGGACTGCCAACGCGATACGTCGCGTGTGGGTCGCGGTCGAGGAAAACAACGTTCCGTCACATCGAGCCATCACCAAGGCAGGTTTCGTCGAGGCGTTCCGGCTTCCGTTCGCGCGCCGCTTCGGCCGCGTGGAGATCGGAGACGCGACGGGGCCCCGCGCCTCGGACGCGGTCCGATTCCTGTCCCGAACGCCCCCTAGATGACGCTTTATAGCTATGGCTTTTGGCGACCAATCCAAGCGATAATCGAACAGAGGGTGAGCTCTCCCGCGATCTGCGGGCGCTCGGTAGCCAGGATCCGGCCTGCGCCTTCGCGGTCGAGGGAATCCTTCGACAGCGGGGCAGCAACCGGCACGACCCCCTCAACTGGCACCTGTTGCCGGACCGTTTTCGGGCTCCGAGCGCTCGCAACACGTGCAAAGGGCCGCCGGGTTTCCGGCGGCCCTTTTGTCGTTGCCGAGCGCTATCGGACTTTGGTCTCTGCCTCTGCAGTCAGGTTCAGGACCTCGTCCAGCGCGATCGTGTCGCCTCCGTGCTGCCACCACTTGGCTTCGCAACGGCGGCACTGAAAGAAACTCACGCTGTCGTCACCGCGCAGCTTGATGACGATCGTCGTGGTATCTCCAGCCTCGCACTGCGGACAATGCATGTCGCCTCCCTTTCCCCCACAAATTGTGGCGGTCGCCCGCAGTCATTCACATAGTCACAGAGAGTTATTTCCCGGAATGGGTGTAACTAGTCCTCCGTTACGCCCGATCGGCCAAACTCGCCCGTACGTCGGCAGGCAACTCGCGTCCGATGTAGCGGGAGCGGAGCCTCCCTCCGTCGCGGTAGTAGGCGTACCAATAGGGGCCATGTGGGCACGTGGTACAGCTTGCTTTCCCGCACCTGACCGTCTCGAGGCGGTACGTCACCGACCCGGCCTCGACGACTTCCGCGGCTTCGTCTCCGATCGAGTGCAGGAGCCCACGCACGAAGATCAGAACGCGGCGCAGATCGTGTCGATCGAGCTGCCGCAGCTGCTGCATCAGCTTGCGGTCGAGCGACATGAGAGCTAGAGGCTGGAACCGAAGAACAGCTGGCGCGCCTCGTCCGGCTCGGAATCCCGACCCTCTTGGTTCGAGGGCGCCTCGGGCACCGACACCCGACGATCGGTTCGCTCGGATGCGAACAGCGGGACGGCGACCCTACGGTCGTCGATCGTCCACCCACGCGGCGGCTTGAGCTTCTCCGCACAACGGAGGCACATCGCGTAGTGATGCGGCGAGATGTCCCCTCCGGTCGCGTCGTCGAGGACGACTTTCTGCTGGGCATAGTCGTACGCGAGGACGACCGAAGCGATGTGGGGACATCCGGGTTTGGAGCAGTGAGTCATCATCGTCAGGCTACGCGACCGATCTCGAGAGCTGTGGGATTCCGGTAACG
>JAHWJK010000039.1:0-2584 GCA_019348445.1 Actinomycetota bacterium
TCGAAGGCGGCTTCGATGAGTTTGAGGAGTTCATCCCTCGCTCCGACCAGACGAACCATGTCGTGGTGACCCGGAACGAGGATCTTCACCTGGGTCTTTGCAAGCATGTAATTCCTACAAGTCTACCCAGGTGGCCATGACAATGGGCGGCCCCCGATGACGTGGAAGTGCAGATGCGGAACGGTTTGACCGGCCGCCGCCCCAACATTCGTCACCAACCTGTGACCCGCGTCGACGTCCGCGTGCTCGGCAACCGTCTTGATCGTCTCGAACAACTCCGCCAGCAACTCGCCGGTCGCCGCGCCTAGTTCTTGAGAGCTGGCGACATGCTTCTTCGGGATGACGAGGACGTGCACCGGCGCGACCGGATGTATGTCTCTGAACGCAAGGGTGTTCGCGGTTTCGTGCACTATGTCCGCGTCGAGTTCGTGCGCGACGATCTCACAGAACAAACATTCCGACATCGCTATCCCCTCGTAGTCGTCAACACGCGTGCGCCGCGCAGACCATCGGCACGTACTTCTTCGGCCTGGATCGTGACCATCTTCCCCAGGAGACCTTCGGCTTCGAACCACGCACGAACGTAGTCGTCGGTCTGCCCGGAGCACACCGATGCCCCATCTACGATCCGCTCGTCCTCGACGAGGACCTCGAGAGGCCGGCCCAGATGATCGTTCAAGAATTGCTCGCGGATCTCGTTGCCAACTTCGATCAGTGCCTTCGATCGGTCGCGCTTCACGGTCCCGTTCACGTCGTCATCCATCGCCGCCGCAGCGGTGCCGGGGCGCGCCGAGTAACGGAACACGTGCAGCTTCGAGAAGCGGGCCTCTCTCACGACGTCGATGGTCCTGTGGAATGCGTTATCGGTCTCACCGGGATGACCCACGATGATGTCGGTAGCAAGAGCGACGCCCGGAAGCGCTGCCTTCGCGCGGCAGATCGCGTCCATGTAGTCGGCGATGCGATACGGACGATTCATCGTCGCGAGCACGCCATCGTCGCCCGACTGCAGCGGGACGTGCAGGTACCGGCACATCCGTGGTTCATCGGCCATGAACGCAAGCAACTCATCGGTCAGGTGCCGCGACAGGATCGACGAGAGCCGAACACGCCATAGCCCTTCGATGCTTAGGAGCTTTCCGAACAGCTCGACGAGCCGCCGCTCGTCGCCCCCGGTGTCGTAGGTGTACTTACCGAGATGGACACCGGTGAGGACGAGCTCGCGGGCCCCCGCGGCAACGCGCTCCCGAGCCTCCGCCAGCAGCGATGTCTCGTCCAACGACCGCAGCGGCCCGCGCGTCGTGGGAATGATGCAGAAGCTGCACCACTCGTCACACCCGGTTTGGATCTTCAGGTTCGCCCTCACGCGACGAGGAGTCACCGGCGACGACGACCGCATCCCGAGTTGGAGCAAGGGCGTCGTCGCCTGCCGGGCGGCGAGCGCATCCGCGAAACGTTCCTTGTCGTCGTTGCCCATGACGACGTCGACCCCGGCGATCGCGTCGACCTCGTCACGATCCGATACTGCGTAGCAGCCGACCACGACGACCTTCGCGTCCGGATGTGACCGGATGGCTCTCCGGATGGCCATACGCGACGCCTTCGTCGCTTCCCGCGTCACCGTGCACGTGTTGATGACGACTACATCGGGATCCGCCCCGTCGCTCACCGGCACGACGCCGGACCGCGCGAGGTCTTCCGCCATCGAATCGGATTCGGCTTGATTCAGCCTGCAGCCGAGGGTCGTGAACGAGACGGTAGGCATCGAATGACTCTACGGGCTAGCCGATCAGCCCGTAGTGGTACAGCAGCGCACTCGCAGCCACGACGGGAGCGTTCTCGGTCCGCAGGATCGTAGGTCCCAAGCTAACGAGCTGCGCGCCGGCATCGGCCAGGCTCTCGGCTTCGTCGCGCGTGAGCCCACCTTCTGGCCCCACGACGAGTGCGATCCGATCCAAGGGACCCGCCAGTGCGGTTCGCATCGGTAGCGATGCCTCTTCCCACAGCACGATCGTCATCGGTTCTTTCGCCACGCGCCGAAGCAACTCGGTCCACGAGATGGCGCCGCCCGTGACCATCAAGAACGGGTTCCGTGATTGCTTGCAAGCAGACCGTGCCCGCTGTGCCCATCGGTGCGAGGACCTCGCGACCTTGTCCGCAGACCATTTCGAGACCGCCCTCTCGGAATCGAAGAACCACAACTCCGCGGCACCGAGTTCCGCGAGGCGTTCCACGACCCCATCTGCTTTCGATCCCTTGGGCGTGCCTTGATAGATCACGAGCTGGGGCTTCGGCCGTCTTTTCTCGGCGCGGTCGAGGACCTCCGCGATCAGAAGGTCACCTTCGAGACGAGACGCGGCGCATCGCGCCACGGTCCCGCAGCCATCGGTGACCGTGATGACGTCCGGAGGGGTGATGCGCATCACGCGCAGTGCATGGTGGGATTCATCGGGAGGTAGCCGGACCTCTGTTTGCGTCCAGTGCTCCGGGGCGGCGATGAACCAGGGGGGTTGCCTCATTCCCCCGTTACGCCGTCGATCTGCTCGCGCAGGATGTCGGCGTGGCCGTTGTGCCGCGCCGTCTC
>JAHWJK010000039.1:2684-13500 GCA_019348445.1 Actinomycetota bacterium
GGCGTTCGATGCCGCTAATTGAACGCTTCCTTGATCTTGTCGAAGAGCCCGCGGCCCCCGGTGGATTCTCCGCGCGACGCGGCGAATCTCTCGAGGAGGTCGCGCTGTTCTTCGGTGAGGTCAATCGGGGTTTCAACCTTGAGTAGCGCGACCAGCGTCCCGCGACCGCGGCCATGGAGACGCGTCATGCCCTTGTTCTTCAGTCGCTCGACGTGTCCCGACTGTGTTCCGGGGGCGACTTCTACGAGCTCGGGACCTTCGAGCGTCGGGATCTCGATGGTCCCGCCGAGCGCCGCGATCGTCATGGGAACGCCGACCTCGCAACCGAGATCGTCGCCGGCTCGTTGGAAGATCGGGTGCGGCGCGATGGATATCGCGACGTAGAGGTCGCCCGCACCCGCGCCGCGCACGCCCGCATGGCCTCTGCCGGACACGCGCAGCTGCGCACCGTCGTCAACGCCGGCGGGGATCTGTACCGTTAGCGTCTCGACTTCGGCGATCCTTCCGCGTCCCGTGCAGCGCGGACACGGTGAGGTGATCTCCTGTCCCTGACCGCCACAACGAGGACACGTCGACGCGGTCATCACATTCCCGAACATCGTGCGACGAACTTGCCGGAGCTCCCCAGTTCCGCGGCATTGCGAACACGCGCTGGGAAACGTTCCGGGCGCGGCCCCCGACCCATGACATTCGGAACACTCGTTGAGCGTTTCGATCTCGACGTCGCGCTCGACGCCGGTATCGGCCTCTTCGAGCGTCAGCTCGATCTCGGCAAGGACGTCGGCGCCTCGAGCGGGTCCGCTACGTCCCGACGCGCTGCCGAACCCGCCGCCGAAGAACGAGGCGAACAGATCTGAGATGCCGCCGAAGTCCGAGAACCCTGCGGAACCGATGCCCTCGTCGCCAAACATGTCGTAGCGACGACGTTTCTCGGGATCGCTCAGCGTCTCGTAGGCAACCGTTATCTGTTTGAAGCGCTCTTCGGCAGTCGGATCACCGCGGTTGGCGTCCGGATGATGTTCGCGCGCGAGCCGTCGGTAAGCCTTCTTGATCTCATCCGCGGTCGCGTCGCGGGCGACGCCCAACGTCTCGTAGTGATCCACTACTCGGATTCGTGACCGCTCAGCATCCGGCCGAGGCTCGAAGCGACCTCATGCACGGCGGCGATCGTCCGGCGGTAGTCCATACGCGTCGGACCGACCACGCCGAGCGAACCCACGGCCGTTCCTTCGAGGCTGTAAGGCGCCGAGATCACCGCGCACGATTGCATCTCCTCGATGGGATTCTCGACCCCGATGCGGATCGAGACCCTGTCGATCGACAGAGCATCGGCGAGGACCTCGAGCAACAGACGACGATGCTCGAGAGCTTCGATGACCTGGCGGACCGTTTCGAGATCGGAGAACTTGTGTTCGTCGACGATATTCGACGTCCCCTCCAGGAACACGCGCTCCGAATCCGCGTGCGCCAGCTCATCACCCAAGGTTCCGGCAAGCGACGCGACGACCTCGCGTAGCTCGAGTGGGAACCTCGCGACCTCGGCAGCGATCTTCGGAGGGACCTGTTCCAAGGGGAGGCCGACCAGAACGCGGTTGAGCATCTGTGCGGCACTGGCGAGCTGCTCCTCGTCGACCGCGGGAGGGACCCGGATCACGTGGTTCTCGACCCGCCCCGTGTCGGTGACGAGGACGACCATCGCGCGATCTCCCGGTAAGGAGACGAGCTCGAGATGGCGGACGGTGCTGCGATCCAGTGCCGGTGCGAACACGACGGCGGCATGGTCGGTCAGCGTCGACAGGAGCGACGCGGTCTGGCGCAGCGCGTCCTCGAGCTCCCAGCGAGGTTCGACGAAGAAACGCCGGACCTCACGGGCATCCTTGTCCGGGAGCTTCCCGCCGGCGGCGAAGCGATCCACGAAGAAGCGGTAGCCGGCGTCGGTGGGGATACGCCCCGCCGATGTGTGCGGCTGATAGATCAGCCCCGCCTCCTCCAGAGCGGCCAGCTCGTTGCGGACGGTTGCCGCCGATACGCCGAGACGGTGCCGCTCGACCAGGGCCTTGGAGCCCACCGGCTCACCCGAAGTGACGTAATCCGAGACGAGCGCCTTGAGGATGGCAGCCCTGCGTTCTCCCACGGTTGAGTCGCTCATCACGGGGCCAATCGTACCCCGCAACGCCGCTATTTAGCACTCGAAGCTGGTGAGTGCTAACCGATCATCCCGGACAACAGGACCTGGTGATCGCGTCCCGAGCAGACCGGACACGACGGCAGCAGGCCGGTCGCGAGCTCGGTCCTGCACACGGGGCACAGCCCGTGGAGCTGGACGAGGGTCCGCCCGTCGGCAACATCGCCGTCGACCGCGAGCACGGTTCCCGAGCTGGGTTCGACGTGGACCACGTGGTCGTGGTGGCAGCGATATTCATCGGCGTTCTCGAACGACCCCCACCGGGCGGTGAACGTGAGCCCGCACTCGCGACACGTGAGATTGCCTAGGTACGCCATCGGTCAAGCATTCCACGGCCGCGGGCCCGCCGTCGCGCCTCGCGATCGAACTTTTCGCCGCCTGGCCCGGTCGAATGTGAGTGGAGTGGCACGATGATCCCAACGCGCACTGAGCACCCGTGGAGGTCGCGGTGGATGAACCCGACCCACAGCTCATCGCCGCCGCGACGGCGGGGGACCTCGTCGCGTTCGAAAAGATCGTCAGGCGGTACCAAACCGATGTCGTGCGGCTCGCCCTCCACGTCGTCAGAGACATGGGCGCCGCCGAGGACGCCGCACAAGAAGCCTTCGTCAGAGCATTCAGGTTCCTGCCGCGCTACCGAGGTGACTCGAAGTTCTCGACGTGGTTGTTCTCGATCGTCAGGAACTGTGCTCTCGACGAGCTCCGACGTTTGGGTCGCGGCGGAGTGCCGAGCGAACACTTCGATACCAACGTCGCCGCCCACCACAGCGACACGCAACTCGGGCTCGAGATCCGGGAAGCCATGGGTGAGCTTCCCCTCGACCTACGGGAGGCCGTGATCTTGATCGACATGTTCGGGATGTCCTATCGCGAGGCCGCGGCCGTCGTTCGGACGGCCGAAGGCACTCTCAAGAGCCGGGTACACCGCGCGCGTCAACTCTTGATGCATGCGCTGAGGGCCGAAACCGAGGATCGTGCCGATGAACGCTGACCCGCGCTGCACCGAGATCCGTACGGAGCTTTCCGCTCGTCTCGACGACGAGGTCGACCGCGACACGTCGATGGCTCTCGACGCTCATCTCGAGACGTGCGCCGACTGTCGCGACTACGAAGACGCGCTTCGGTCGGTCAAACGGTCCGTGGCGCTCGGAGCCGCACCTCGCGTGCGCGATCTCGTTCCCGACGTCATGGCGCGCGTCTCTCGAGATGTCTCCGAACGACGGCGCGAGCGGCGCTCACTGGTGAGGACCGCGGTAGCTGCCGCGGTCATCACGACCCTCGTTCTGTCCGGCGCGCTGCTCCCGTGGCGTTCCGAGCCCGACATCGCGATCGCGTCAGAGATAACTCGAGCCGTGCAGAGCGCGGCCTCGGAGGTCGGCTCCTACCATGCCGAGTTCGACATCCGCGAGCGCGGGTGGAACGACGACATCGCGGAACGACACTTCACGGCGGAGATCTGGTTCAGCGCTCCCGAACGTCTCCGGATGGAGGTCCGCGACCTCACGCCTTACCCGGGACCGGGATGGCCGAGCAACGACGCGACGCTCGTCGCTACCCCGGACACGTGGTGGTTACGGGAGACCGCCTCGTGTCCCGCACCGGCTCTACCCGGGTGCGCCGTTCCGCCCGAGCCGGAGATAAGAGCGCTCCGGAACCGTCAGCCGTTCGACGGGAGCACCGCGCTCCCGACCGACCTCGTGCTGCCACTCGAGACGCTCGCCGATACCGAGGGTTTGTCGGTGGTCGGCCGCGACGTCCTGCGCGACCGAGACGCACACCACGTCGTCCTGCAGCAGTGGCAAGCCGCTCCTTTGCTCGAGTCACTACAGGTCGCGGGGACGTGGCGAGAGTTCCGGCCCACGGCGCGGGTCGATCTATGGCTCGACACGCAAACATGGTTCCCGCTCAAGTTCGTCGTCCGCGGTAGGAACGCGGCGCTGACGGTGACGACGACATCGTTCGAACAGCCGACATCGCTCGCGGCGGAGTTGTTCGAGACGCCACCGGCTCCCGATGCACGCGACGGTGGTTTCCGCGCGACGGAGTCGACCAACGATCTCCTCCCGACCGAACTGGCAGGGCTGTCTCCGTATCGCAGCGGCCGAACGCGCGATGGGCAGACTGTCGATTCCTTCATGGACGGCATGACGTGGATGAAGATCACGACCGACGATGCGAAGCGGCCGACGCTTTCGACCATCGCGAGCGAGCTCGTTGACCTAGGACGTGACCGCTTCGCTTATTACAGTCCGTCGAGCGATTCACTTCGGCGGACGATAGAGATCTTCGGCGACGATGAGCGGATCCGGCTCGAGTCGAACCTCCCTCGACGAGACCTGCTGGAGGTCGCGTCGTCGGTGCCGGTGGACGGGAAGGCATTCCGGCAGATCACTACCAGCACCGGTTCGATCACCGCGATCGACGAGAACGCTCTTGGCCGCGTGTCCTATGCGTTGAAGCCCGCTTACTTGCCCGACGGTTTCAGGTTCAGCAGCGCGTTCGTGTCGCGGTCCGCGATCGACGGCAGCCAGCAGACCGTTGCCTATTTCCGACGCGACGAGACCGCGCCGGTGCCGGGAGACATCCGGATCACGCAGGCACCGGATGTCGACGTCCTACCGCCTTCTTCGGAGGACCTGCGCAGCGTCGTCGTCGAGCCCGATGTCGCCGGGCGGTGGTCTCCGGCCCGCAGCGAACTCGAGTGGCTCGACGGGACCGATTACCGCGCGGTCGCGGTTCCGGCATTCGACCTCGATACCGCGCTCAGGATCGCAAAGAGCATGCGCCGGTGACGAAGATCGTTCGCCACGTCGTCAGCGCACTGGCCGGCGTAGCGATCGCCGCGGCGACGGTTCTAGGAGCCGCGGCACTCGAAGGCGAGCCGCCGGCGGAGCCGCCACCGGTGAGCGGTGCCGCCGTCCCGTCGGAAGCAGAGAGAAACATCGACTACGCCCCGGCGCGACCGCGGCAGAACAGGATCCTTCTCGCATGGGTGCCGACCGGAACCGGCGGATTGCCGCGCGCGACCGAGCACCTGCTAAAGAAAACGAAGGGCGTAAACGCGGTCACGGTTGCCGCGGCGTCACTCGACTGGCTGCTTCGATCGACGGGCGGCGGAGGTGGCCAGGTCGATGCCCCTCCGGCGGGGATGAAGATCCCGGTCGAAGTAGTCGCGATCGACCCCGCGGAATACGAAGCATTCGTCCCGCCGTCCGATCGCGCCGCGGTCGTCGATCTCGGCCGCGGCGAGGTTCTCCTTTCGGAAACCGGTGCCGAGCTCCGCGGGTACTCGAACGACATGACGGTCGTGCTCGAAAGCGGCGAGTACACGGTCGCGGGGGTCGTGAGCGATGCGGCTGCGAACGGCTACGAGATGCTGGTCGCGGCTCCCCCGCCCCCGACGTGGCAGATCGTCGATCGCTTCGCGCTGATCCATTCGCGGGCGAACGCGACGCGGGCGCGCGTTGCTCGGACGCTCAAGGCCGGCCTCGGACGCGGTCAGGTATTGAGGCTGAGGGCGAAGGGCGAGACGCCCTACCTCCGCTACGGAGACGCGGTGATGCCACAGGCCGTGATCAAGGCGAACTTCGGCGAGTTCGCGGCACGGCCTCTGCCGGATGGGACCGTAGTGATCGATCCGCGGTGGATCGACCAGAACATCGTCACGGAGCGCGTGCCGATACTGGGCGAGATCACCTGCCACCGCGCTCTGTTCCCACAGTTGAGGCAAGCCCTCGTGGAGGTGCGGCATAGCAACCTGTCGTTCGTCATCGACAGATCGCAGTTCGGTGGCTGCTACGGACCTCGCTTCATCGGGCGCGTCGCCGGCGGGCGCCTCTCGCATCACGCGTGGGGCATCGCGATCGACATCAACGCCGCCGATAACGCGTTCGGTACGCGCTCGGACCTCGATCCCAGACTCGTCGAGATCATGGAGCGGTTCGGTTTCACCTGGGGGGGCCGGTGGCTCGTGCCCGACGGGATGCACTTCGAGTGGGTGAGGTTCCCCTAAGCGAGATCGAGGGCGAGCCGAACCGCCTCAGCGGCGTCTTGCGCGACGCGGATCGCGTCGGAAACCTCTCCATGTTTCGCCAGCTGCCACGTGTCGATACCGACGACGGGTTTGCCGATACGAAGGGCGAACGCGAGTTCCGAGAGCGTGCCGAACTCCCCCTCGACCGCGATCACGACGTCCGCAGCGTGGACGATCAGCATGTTGCGCATCTCGCCCATGCCGGTGGGTAAAGCGATGTCTACGTGATCGTTCTCGGTCCCGCGCTCCGCATTCGGGAGGAATCCGATCGTCGTGCCTCCGGCCTCCTTCGCCCCGCGGCATGCCGCTTCCATGACTCCACTGCGTCCACCGCAGAGGAGGAACGCACCCGCGCGCGCGACGTCGCGTCCGACGGCCTCGGCGATCTCACACACCTCTTCGGTGGCATCTGATCCACCGATGATCGCGACGTACAGCTTTCGTTCGCCCACTACGTGGCGTAACGGACGAATCGCTCGTGAAGATCTTCGAGGCCGACGCTGCGCACGACCTCGACCAACAACAGCGCACACCGCGGATCGAGTTGCGTTCCCGCCACCCCCGCTAGCTCATCGAGTGCTTGATCGATCGATAGAGCCTTTCGGTACGGGCGATCGGTGGTCATAGCGTCGAACGCGTCGCAGACCGCGACGATGCGCGCCGCCAACGGGATCGCATCGCCGCGGAGACCCGACGGGTAACCGCTCCCGTCCCATCGCTCGTGGTGATACATCACGACGTCCAGTGCGGGAGCGAGGAAATCGATGCCGCGCAGCATCCGAACGCCGATCTCAGGATGTCGCCGCATGATGTCCCACTCGGCCTCATTCAGGGGACCGGGCTTCTGCAGGATCGAGTCGGCGATGCCTATCTTGCCGACGTCGTGCAGCAGCGCGCCGAAGTGCACCGCATCACGAACGTGCCGGGGAACGCGCAGCGCCAGCGCGATGGCCGTAGCCAGATCGCGGATCCGTCCGGTGTGCGCTTGTGTGTAGGGATCGCGCGCCTCGAGCGCAGAGGTAAGCGCTTCTATCGTCTTCGTGTAGTGCTCCTCGAGCTTCGTCGCCGTGCGGATGCGTGCGTAGCTGTTCGTAGCGAACTCGACCAGGAGTCGGACGTGCTCGGGATCGTCGGCTCGGAAGGGACGATCCTCGATCCGATAAGCCTCGACTGTCCCCTTGACCTCGTCTTCGATCATGAAGCCGAGGATCAACAACCTGGAGTAGCCCTGCTCGGCAAGAAACGCTCGCTCCTCGGGAGACGCACTTGGATCGCTAGTCGAGACCTCTACGGTTTCGAGAGCTTCGATCGCGGCCTTCGTAGCAGGAAAGTCGTCGAGCACGTACTCCTGCGCAAGCGTATTGAGCTCGGCCGGAGGTACGACGCTCGCGGCGACATCGCGTAAGACATTGCGGTCCTCGTCGAGGCACGACACCAAACACGCGTCGACTTTGAGTGTGTTCATCACCGAGCGGGCCAGGCCTTCGTAGAGATCGTCGATCGTGACGGCCTCGCGCATCGGGAGGAGGTCGATGATGAGCTCGGACAGACGCCTCTCTTGCGTGTGCGCGGTGACGTCGGATCGGTTCGTCATCGTTACAACAACCGCGCCGCGACTTCGTTACCGAGAAGCGTCCCGTACGTCGTCACTCGGATGCGACCGCCGCTCGCTTCGACGAGTCCCTCCTTTACCAGTGATGCGATGTCTTCCTCTCGCGCCCGCAGAGACCACGGCCCGAATCGCTCTACGAACGCGGCACGCTCTACGCCGGACGTCAGTCGCAATCCCAGCATCAGCGCTTCACCGGCGCGTTGATCGGCGCTCAACTCTTCGGAGCCGGCGACGGTCGAAGTCCCCGCCGCAGACGCCGCGACGTAGTCGCGTGGGAGTCGCAGGGACCACCAGCGTCTCCCGGCCACGTGCGAATGCGCGCCGGCCCCGAAACCGACGTAATCACCCGCCGACCAGTACAGCACGTTGTGGCGCGATGCTCGGTGTGGCCTACTCCAGTTCGACACCTCGTAGCGCTCGTAGCCCGCTGCCGCCAAGATGTCGCTCGCGATGCGATGCCTCTCCGCCTGGGTGTCCGGGTCCACATCGGGGACGCGGCCGCTCGCGACGAGCGTGTGTAACGGCGTCCCTTCCTCCACCGTCAAGGCATAGGCCGAGACGTGATCGGGACCGGCGTCGATGACACCTCGCAGAGACATAACCCAGTCGTCGGGGCGTTCCCACGGCGATCCGTAGATGAGATCGGCATTGACATCGTCGAATGCCGCCTCCCGCGCGGCGCGGAGTGCTTGCACCGCGCGCTCCGACGAGTGCGTGCGACCCAATCGCTGCAGCACGCCGGGTGAGAGCGACTGGACCCCCACCGACAACCGATTGAAGCCTGCGTGCACCAGCTCGCGCAGATACGCGACGTCGACGGTTTCCGGGTTGGCTTCCGCAGTGATCTCGGCGTCGGTCGCGATACCGAAGCGGGCGCCGATGGCCTCGAGGATCCGTGCGAGCTGGTGTGGCGTCAGCAGCGTCGGAGTACCGCCACCGAAGAAGACCGACGTCACCGAACGGCCGACGCGCTCGTCGCGCTCGATGTCTGCGATAACGGCATCGACATAGGGCGCGCGCAATGTCTCGAGACCCTCGTAGGTGTTGAAATCGCAGTAGTGACAGCGGTGGAGGCAGAACGGGATGTGGACGTAGATCCCGAACCCGGGATGGCTCTGCCAGGTCCCGTCGCGCCCGCCGAGCTCTGTCGCGGTGATCATTTCGCCGGTTCCTTCACGTCTTGGTCGACGCGCAGTGCTTCGATGAAAGCAGTCTGGGGTACCTCGACGGAACCGATCTGCTTCATCTTCTTCTTTCCTTCTTTCTGTTTCTCGAGCAGCTTGCGTTTACGCGACACGTCTCCGCCGTAGCACTTCGCGATCACATCTTTACGCTTGGCTTTGACGGTCTCCCTCGCAATCACCCGCGAACCGATCGCAGCTTGGATCGGAACATCGAACATCTGCCGGGGGATCAGCTTGCGCAGCCGTTCCGTCATCGTCTTCCCGTAGTCGTACGCCTTGTCGCGGTGAACGATCGTCGAGAACGCATCGACCGGCTGCTGGTTGAGGAGGACGTCGACCTTCACGAGGTTCGACGGGTACATCCCGATGGCTTCGTAGTCGAGCGACGCATAACCCTTCGTACGCGACTTCAACTGATCGAAGAAGTCGAAGATGATCTCGCCGAGCGGCATGTGGTAGCGGATCTCTACGCGCTCGGGCGACAGGTAATGCATCTCCTTGAGCTCACCGCGGCGCTCCTGACAGAGCTGCATGACGGTCCCCGTGAACTCCGACGGCGTCACGACCATCACCGATACGTACGGCTCGTAGACGGCCTCGATCTTGCTCGGGTCCGGCATGCCCGTCGGATTGCGAACCTGGATCTTCGTGTGGTCGGCGAGCTCGATCTCGTAACCCACTGACGGAGCCGTCGCGATCAGCGACAGGTCGAACTCGCGTTCCAGACGCTCCCGCACGATCTCCATGTGCAGGAGCCCCAGGAAGCCGCACCGGAAGCCGAAGCCGAGGGCACCGGAGGACTCCGGTTCGTATGCGAGCGCGGCGTCGTTCAGCTTGAGTTTCTCCAGAGCGTCGCGGAGCAGCGGGAAGTCGTCCCCCTCCACCGGATAGATCCCTGCGAACACCATCGGCTTCGGCTCGCGGTAGCCGGGAAGTGGATCGTCTGCTCCGTTGTCTCTGGACGTGACGGTGTCGCCGACCTTCGCCAGGCTCACGTCTTTGATCCCTGCGATGAGATAACCGACCTCGCCGGTTTCCAGCGCGTCGACCGCCTGCTGATCGGGGGCCATGACGCCGATCTCGTCGGCCTCCGCCGTCAGCTCTTGAGCCATGAACCGGATCGGCTGGCGCGATGTCAGCTTCCCGTCGACCACGCGGAGGTAGGCGACGACCCCGCGGTATGAGTCGTAGACGGAGTCGAAGACGAGGGCGCGCAACGGAGCATCCGGATCACCTTTCGGTGGAGGGACCTTCTCGACGATCGCCTCCAGGAGCTGGGGAACGCCCTCACCCGTCTTCGCAGAGATGCGGAAGACATCACCAACGTCGCAGCCGATCAGTTGAGCGATCTCTTGCGCATACGCGTCCGGCTGCGCGGCCGGGAGATCGATCTTGTTCAAGACCGGGATGATCTCGAGCCCAGCATCGACGGCGAGATACAGGTTCGTCAGCGTTTGGGCTTCGATCCCTTGGGCCGCGTCAACGAGCAGGAGTACCCCGTCGCACGCGGCAAGGGACCTAGAGACCTCGTAGCCGAAGTCGACGTGACCCGGCGTATCGATCAGGTTGAGCTCGTAAGTCTCACCGTCGCCTGCCGTGTAGCTCATCCGAACCGCCGCCGCTTTGATAGTGATCCCGCGCTCGCGCTCGAGGTCCATCCGGTCGAGGAACTGCTCGCGCATGTCCCTCTCCTGGACGGTGCCCGTCAGCTGGAGGAGGCGATCGGACAGCGTGCTCTTTCCGTGATCGATGTGCGCGATGACGGCGATGGCACGTTGATGTGCTTGATCCACGGCCTAAAC
>JAHWJK010000002.1 GCA_019348445.1 Actinomycetota bacterium
GACTATCTATCTGGGACCACCTCCTTTCTCACGTGCCGCTATATAAGCACAGCGCATGTGCAATCGGCGCGACTTTCCAACCCGAAGTTCAAGCGACCCAAGCTCGGGCGGGCGCGATGGGTACGCTCGATGCCACCGACGACCGAATGGAGGGATCGATGGAGCTGCTCTTCTTGCTCGTCCCCGCCCTATACATCGCCACGATCATCTTCGTGATCGTGCTCCTGTACCGGATGACGAACGCGGTCGAGCGGATCGCCGCCCACCTGGAGCGCAAGGGCTAATCGAAGCGGGCGCAGAGCTATACTCGGCAACGAACTTGACCGTTTAGTCAAGTTCGTCCCTCGGCCCCCGGGAGGCTTCTTCGCGTGCCATTCGATCTACAACTGACCGAAGAGCAAGAGGCGCTCAAGGCCACGCTGCACGAGTTCTCCGAAGACGTCTTGCGGCCGGCGGCGCGGCCTTGCGAAGAGGCGAAAGAGACGTCTCCTGACATCCACCGGCAGGTACACGAGCTTGGCGTCACCGCGCCGGTGCCTGAAGAGTTCGGTGGAGGCGGCACCTTCGACTGCGTCACCTATTGCGTCGCCGCGGAAGAACTCGCGTTCGGCGACCCCGGCATCGCGTACCAGGTATTGGGTTCGGGCATCGCTGCGATCGTGCTCGGCCTCGCCGGCGACGACGACCACAAGGCGCGCCTTCTGCCTCGCTTCGCCGAGCCAGAACCCGTCCCATCCTTCGTCGCCTACGGCGAGAAGGTCGCGCTCGGCGATCTCGAATCGCTGGAGACGGCGATCGATGCCGACAAGGTACGGGGGGAGAAATACGGAGTCCTAAACGCGTCGGATGCATCGCTCGGGATCGTCGTCGGCCGGACGCCAGATGGCCTGGGCGCGATCGTTTTCGAAGGCAACGACGGCTACGACGTTGCCAAGCCGGAGAACAAGATGGGGCTCGAAGCCGCACCCACCTACGCAGTTCGGTTCGACGATGCCGGCGAAGCGCTGCCGGCGGGGCCCCAGCTCGAGCAAGCGATCCTGTGGACGAAGCTGATGACCGGGGCCATCGCGGTCGGGTGCGCCCGCGCGTCCTTCGAACACGCGGCGAAGTACGCGACGGAGCGCGAGGCTTTCGGGAAGCCCATCGGAGCGTTCCAAGCGATCTCGCACCGGATCGCGGACATGGCGATCGAGATCGACGCGGCGCGGCTCTCCGTGTGGCGTGCCGCATGGAAGATCGATAGAGGAGAAGCAACGCACGCCGATGTCGCGCAGGCGAATGGGCAAGCACTCCAAGCTGCGTCGTACTGCGGTGACGAAGGGGTGCAGGTCCTCGGGGGCCACGGCTACATCCGCGACCATCCCGTAGAGAAGTGGTTCCGTGACGCGGTCACGTTGTCCGTGTTCGATCCTCCCGAACTCGGCGGCGACACTTTCGTCGCGAGGAGCGTCTTCGCGTGACCGTTGACTTCGAGATAGACGAGAACCTCGCGTTCGTTCGCGATTACGTCCGCGCGTTCGCCAGAGACACGTTGCGTCCGCTCGCGCGCGAAGCCGACGAGAAGGGGAAGTTACCGACCGAGACGATCAAGCAGCTCGGCACTTTCGCCGGGAATCGCGCCTCGATCATGCCGGAAGAAAACAAAGGCAACGGTGAGAAGAGGAGCTCGATCGCGGCGATGATGGCCGTCATCGGATCGGAAGAACTCGCATGGGGCGACCCGGCAGTCGTCTTGAACATCCCCGGCCCCGGACTCGCGGCACCGTCGATCCGTGCCGCCGGAACCCCGGAGCAACAGAAGAGATTCCTCGACGACATCTTCAACGTCGACTCCGGCGAGCCGCGCTTTGGCGCTCTCGCGGTGACCGAGCCGCAGGCAGGCTCGGATGTGTCGAACGTCCAGACAACGGCCGTTCAGGACGGCGACGAGTGGGTGCTCAACGGCACCAAGATGTACTGCACGAACGGGGCGAGAGCCGAGATCGTGGTGGTCAATGCCACCGTCGACAAGAGCCTCGGCCGCCAGGGGCAGAAGTTCTTCGTCATCGAGAAGGGCGCGCCCGGCTTCAAGGTCGGCAAGATCGAGAAGAAGATGGGCCTCACGGCGTCTGAGACCGCCGAGCTGATCCTCGACGATTGTCGGATCCCGTTCGACAACATCTTGGGCGGCGCCGAAGCACTCGAGCCGAAGGGGTCGGGGTTCAAGGGAACGATGAAAGCGTTCGATTCGTCCCGTCCATCGGTCGCTGCGATGGCGCTCGGTATCGGACGAGCTGCATTCGAATACGCACGCGACTGGGTGTCGTCGGAGCTTCCTATGAACACAAGTTTCCCGCGTAAGGCTGCGATCGAGCAGAAGCTCGGGCGCATGAAACGCGAGCTGGACGCGGCCCGCGGCCTCGTGTGGCAGGCGGCGTGGATGGCCGACAACAAGATCCCGAACTCGAAGGAAGCATCGATGGCGAAGGCGTACGCGCCGCCCGCAGGGCTGCGCGCGTGTATCGGCGCGATACAGATCATGGGCCCGGAGGGTTATTCCAAGGAACATCTCGTCGAGAAGTGGTTCCGCGACATCAAGGTCTACGACATCTTCGAAGGAACCGGACAGATCCAGCGCGTCGTCATCAGTAGGAAGATCCTCGGCAGACTCGATTAGCAAGGGGGAACATCCATGGCTTCTTTGGACGGAAAGGTAGCGATCGTCACCGGCGCCGGCCGGGGGATCGGTCGCGAGCACGCGTTGTTGCTCGCGGCAGCCGGTGCGAAGGTCGTGGTCAACGACCTCGGAGGATCGACCGCGGGCGAGGGGAGTGACACGACTCCGGCGCAGTCGGTCGCGGACGAGATCAAAGCCGCCGGTGGCGAGGCGACCGCGAACTACGACAACGTCGCCGACTTCCAGGGCGCCGAGAACATGGTCAAGCAAGCGATCAGTGACTTCGGCGATCTGCACATCCTGGTGAACAACGCCGGGATCTTGCGCGACCGCATGCTCGTGAGCATGTCGGAGGCAGAGTGGGACGCGGTGATCAACGTTCACCTGAAGGGTCACTTCGCGCCGACACACCACGCCGCCGCGCACTGGCGCGCGAAGTCCAAGGAATCGGGTGGGCCCGTCTTCGGCCGAGTGATCAACACGTCGAGCCCGTCCGGTGTCTTCGGCAACGTCGGGCAGACGAACTACGGCGCCGCGAAAGCCGGGATCGCAGCGTTCACGATGATCGCTGCGCAGGAACTGGGTCGCTACGGCGTCACCGTCAACTGTCTGGCGCCGAACGCGCGCACTCGTATGACGGAAGACATCTTCGCCGGCATGCCTCAGCCACAAGAGGGTGAGTACGACCCTCTCGATCCCAAGAACATCTCGCCGGTTGTGGTGGCTCTTGCCACTGAGGAAGCCGCCAACATCACCGGCCAGTGCTTCTTCATCTATGGCGGGGTGATCAACGTCCTGAAGCCGTGGGACGTCGGAACGTTTATCAAGAAAGACGACTATTGGGACCCCGACGAGCTCGCCGCCAAGCTCAAGGAGACGTTCCCGAGCGGGATAGCACCGGAAGGCATGATGGCGATGTTGGGCAAAGCTGCAGGGCAGGCGTGATGGCGGAAGAAAAGATCGAATTCGAGCTCCCCGTGACCGAAGAGCATGTCAAGCGATTCGCCGCGGCCGTGGGAGAGGACGACAATCCCTTGTTCTTCGACGCGCAGGCTGCGCAGGAACTCGGCCTGCCCGGCATCGTTGCGCCTCCAACGTTCACGGTGACGCAGATCTTCCAGGTCCCGCGCGACGAGCGGGAGCAAAGGCTCGGAGCGAACCTCGACTACGCCCGCGTTCTGCATGGCGAGCAGGAGTTCGTCTACAAGCGGCTTCCACTGGCGGGAGAGACGTTGAAGGGAACGATGCGCATCTCGAAAGATTTCGAGAAAGAAGGGAAACGTGGAGGGTCGATGCGCTTCGTCACGTACGAGACCAAGTTCACCGATGCGGGTGACGACGAGGTGCTAACTGCGTATTACACGTTGATCCAGACCGCGAAGGATGTGGGCTAGATGTCGGAGCAGAGAGTAGATACGGGGCGCATCTTTCCGAAGCGGATGACGCTCGACGGCGTCACGCCGGGTATGGAACTGGAAGAGAAGGTGTTCGGCCCCGTTTCGCGTGAGGATTTCGTGCGTTACGCGGAAGCGTCGGGCGACGACAACCCGATCCATCAGAACGAGGAGTACGCGAAGAAGTCGGGAGCGCCGACGGTGTTCGCGATGGGGATGTTGAACGCCGGTTACCTCGCGAAGGCGGTGTCGGAGTGGTTCGGGGGCCCGCAGTACCTCCGGCGGTACAAGGTTCGTTTCACGAACCGAGTGTGGCCCGGTGACGAGGTCGTCTGTACCGGCAAGGTCGTCTCGATCGAGGACGGACTCGTAAAGGTCTCGGTCTCGGCCTCCCGCCGCGGCCCCGGCCCCGAATCCCTCAACCTCGACGAGGAACAGACCGCGATAGTCGGGGAAGCCGACATAGAACTCCCGACCGACTAACCGTTCTCTGCTAACAACCGGCCCCCTAGAGGGTCGCCCACGACGCGCGAAAGGAGACGACGATGCCGCTCAACACCGCTCTCGTCGGGAAGGAATACGACGCCGATAGCTACGAAGTCACTGCAGATGCGATCGAGAGATACGCCCGCGCAACGAACGATCTGAACGAGCGCTACATCGGCGGCGACGACATCGTCGCATCACCGATCTTCCCGATCGTCCCCGCGTTCCAGTTCCTGATGAAGGCGGGCATGGATCCCGAGCTCGAGGCCGACCTCATGCGTCTGGTCCACGGAGAGGAAGAGCACGTCCTCCACAAGCCGATCCACCCCGGCGACACGCTGACCCTGACGCCGGTCATCGAGTCCATCGAGGCCAAGGAGACGGGCGAGACGTTCACGGTCAAGGTGACGGAGACGAACCAGGACGGCGATGTCGTGGCCGAGGTCCGGGCCACTTCCTTCATCCGGGGAAGCGGGAGCAAGAAGAGCGGCGGGGGCGCTGAAGAACCCCAGAGAGACGTCGTCCACGAGCACACTTTCAAGGTCGACGAGGATCAACCGGTCCGGTACGCCGAGGCCTCCGGTGACCCGAACCCCATCCACACCGACGAGAACATCGCCAAGATGGCGGGCTTTCCCGGCGTCATCAACCACGGGATGTGCACGATGGCGATGGCGGTCAAGGGAGCCGTCGACGAGTTCGCGGGAGGAGACCCGACACGCGTCAAGCGAGTAGCCGTTCGGTTCTCGAAGCCGGTCTTCCCCGGACAGGAGCTCACGACGAAATTCTGGAAGGAGGGCTCCGGAGAAGGGACAACGATCTATGGGTTCGAGACCTACAACCCCGACGGTGCGGCCGCGATCAAGAACGCAACGATCGAGATCGCTAACGCTTAACGACGCTAGAGACGCGTCAGGACCAGGAACACGCCGCCGCCGACGACCGCGAGCATCGAGAGCGCCATCGTCACAGCCTTCATCTGGTCGTCCCGGTCGAACCCGAGACCCAGGACGATGCCTCCAAGGAGACCGCCCAGGTGCGCGAAGTTGTCCACGATCCCCGCAAGGAGCGTGAAACCGAGGACGACGTTCGCCACTATGAAGAACGAGATGCTGCGTAGGTACCGCATGATGAAGGTGGATCGCCGGCGCCGGTACAGATAGACAAACAAGATCCCCGCGAGTCCAAAGATGGCTCCCGACGCGCCGAGACTGTTGTTGTCCGGCGGTATCACGAACGACAGAACGTTTCCCATGAATCCTGCAGCGAGATACATCAGCGCGAAGCGGACGCTTCCGAACGCTTGCTCGACGTTCGGCCCGAAGATGTAGAGCACGTATGAGTTCATGAGGATGTGGAAGATGCCGCCGTGCAGGAACATCGGCGTCACGAGCCGCCAGTATTGGCCGTTCTCGATCGCGAGAGGCGACATCAGCAGGCGCTCGGTGAGCCCGGGGACGAGCTGCTGACCCAGGAAGATCGCGATGTTTATACCGAGGATGGTCGTGACAACGGGAGCCGCGGCAGTCATCGCCGACCGGACCTTCGGAGCGCTCTTTCGCGCTTCCGCCACACATTCGGGACAGTGCTGACCCACCGATGCCGGGATCGCACAACGACCGCAGATCGGTCGGTCGCAGCGCGAACAATGCAGTCTCGTGGGGGTCTTCGGGTGGCCGTAGCAGTATTCGGTCTCTTCCGTGATTACTGCGGGAGTACCGGCGATCGGGTCCATGGATGCATGCTCCCACGGTGGTCGCGCTAAAAAACGACGACGCGCACCTATCCTCTCTTCGTGCCGACGATCCGCGTAGCGACATTCAACGTTCACCACTGTGAAGGTCTCGACGGACGGGTTGACGTCGAACGCACCGCCCGAGTGATCGAACGAACGCGAGCCGATCTCGTTGCCCTCCAAGAGCTGGACCGCGGCATGGAACGCAGCGGAGAGATCGATCAACCGGCCGAACTAGAGAGGCTCACCGGTCTCAGCGTCACGTTCCACGCAACCTTGCAACGAGGTGGCGGTGAGTACGGGATCGCGATCGCGGCGCGCGGGGGAGGACCGTTCGGCTTCAAGCGGCTGCCGCAGGTCGCCGACGAGGAGCCCCGCGGTTACCACGTCGGGCCGTTCCGAGATGTGACCTTTCTCGGTGCGCACCTTTCCCTCCGGCCCCCCGCACGGGCACGACAGACGAGTGCAGTGATCGCGGGCCTGCGGGCTTTCGGAGGGCCGTTCGTTCTGCTCGGTGATCTCAACCAGAGCTCGTGGGCGCTGCGGAGAGCTTCCGGCGGGGCGTTCCGGGTCCCGTCATTCCCGAGACGGACCATGGCGAGACGCTGGGCGCAGCGGGACCACATCGTCGCCGGGAGGGGTGCCCGGGTCGTCACCAGAGATGTCATCGCAACCACCGCGTCGGACCACTACGCCCTGGTGGCCGACGTCGCATCTCCCTGATGTTGCTATTGTTGTTATTGTTAATTATTGAGCAAGCAGCTTCAGGGGATATCCGCTGTGACTGGGGAGCTACGTGTGACGATTCGGGCCATGCAGCGGGCACTGGTTGTAGTTGTCGCCGCGGCTGTGGCCGCGGCCTCCTTCGTCGCGTGCGGTTCGTCCGACGACGAGAACGTTCCCTCGTCCGCGGCAGCCGACGAAGCACGTGAGCTCGCGGACGAGGCTACCGAGGCGGTAACGGAGCTCGAGGCGAAAGCCGACGATCTCGCGGCGAAGCTCGATCGCATCGATGCCGACCGGCGCGACCTTTCGAAGAAGTTCGACCGCATCCACAAAGACCTTCGCGACTCGATCGCGAACCTGAGGGCGTCGCTGTCGGATGCAACGTCCGATGCGGCGTCGGCACGCGACTCCGCGCAGGCCGCACTCAACCAGCTCGACGGCGCGGTGAAGCGCCTCTCGGTCCTGGAGAACCGCTTCGACTACCACCTTCGCAACGACCACTAAGGGGGAGAGAGCTTGCGCGTGATGGGCGACCTCGTCGGCGAGGTCCTATCTCATCGCTACCGTCTCGTCGCGCGGATCGCGGGCGGAGGCATGGGCGAGGTCTATCGTGGCCACGATCTGCTTCTCGACCGCACGGTCGCGGTAAAGGTCCTGCAGCCTTCTCTCGCTGCGGATCCCGACCTCGTTCAGCGTTTCAAGGCAGAGGCGCGCGCCGCCGCTCGTTTATCGCACCCCAACATCGTGGCGGTGCATGACTGGGGGGCCGAGAACGACAAGACCTACTACATGGTCATGGAGTACGTCGCGGGAAGTGACCTGAGAGACCTGTTGGTCAGCAGAGGTTCGGTCGAACCCGCGCAAGCGGCGGCGATCATGGCCTCTGTATGCGAGGCGTTGTACGTCGCGCATTCGCGAGGACTGGTGCACCGCGACGTGAAACCGGAGAACATCTTGCTCGCGCGCGACGGCACGGTGAAGGTCGCCGACTTCGGCATCGCAGCGATGGTGGATGCGGAGCGGACCGCGCCCGGGGGAACGATCCCCGGGACGTTGCGCTATCTGTCGCCGGAGCAGGCTCGAGGCGAGGATGCGACCTCCTCATCGGATATCTGGGCTGCCGGAGCGATGCTGTGTGAGCTGTTGACTGGAGCTCCTCCGGGATCCGGCAGCGGAGTCGACCTGATCCGTCGCCGCGCGACCGAGGGGATCGAACGGCCATCGGCGATGCGTGATGACATCCCTAAGGAACTCGACGACATCGTCATGAAGGCGTGCGCGTTGGAGACGGCAGATCGTTACGTGAACGCCGATCTCATGGCGCGTGACCTCCGTGAGGTTGCCGGGGACATACGAGATGTTCCCCCGGTCGACGTCTTGCTGGACCACGTCACCGGCGAGATCCGGTTGCCCGACATGGAGCCGACTACTTTCGTGTCGGGACGCTCGCGCCGGAAGCAGTTGCGGAAACGCAAGCTACGCGCGCGGCTTCTCATCGTGATCCCGCTCGTCCTCCTTCTGGTCCTGAGCGGTGTCGCGGCGGCGAAGTGGCTGTTCGCCCCGCAGATGGTCCCGGTCCCGGATCTCGAAGGAAAGAAGAAAGCGACGGCTGCGGAGCTGGCTGGGGAGCAGGGACTGAAACTCGAAGTCGTCGATAAGCAGCGCACGGGCGCGGTCCGACCGGGCGAGATCATCGAGCAGAGCCCTGCTCGCGGCGAAGTAGAGGAAGGCTCGACGATCGAGATCGTCATCTCGGCGGGCTATCCGAAGCTTCCCGTTCCCGATGTCGTGGGATTGACGCTCAAAGCGACGGAAGCGCGTCTGCGCGTGCACAAACTCGAACCCGGCAAAGTCTCGTACTCGTACTCACCGAAGCCGCGGGGGACGGTGATCGCCCAGAAGCCTGCCGACGGCGCCCTCGCGTGGTATCGCACGGTGGACCTCGAGATCAGCAAGGGGCCGGAGCCGGTGACGGTTCCGGACGTCACGAACAAATCGGCAGCCGCGGCGTCACGCGCGCTCAAAGCCGCGGGATTCGCTCCGAACGTCGTCGAGGCGTTTTCCGACGACGTTGCGAAGGGGAAAGTGATCTCCACGGACCCTGCCGGTGGTCAGGTCATCGGCAAGGGAAGCGAGGTCCGGATCTACGTCTCGATCGGGCCCGAGTTCAAGGAGCTGAAGATGCCCGACCTGCGCGGCTCGTCGCTATCGGATGCCCAAGCCAAACTGAAAAACCTGGGGTTGCGCTACCGGGTCATCCAATCTTGCGCCGGTGGATCGACCGTCGTAGAGACCGATCCCATCGCGGGTACGACAGTGCGGGAGAACGACAAGGTCGCACTCTTCGTGTGCTAGAGGATTCTCAAACTGATCGGAACCACCTCCTCCACGTCGCCGTCTAACCTCACGACGTGAGGAAATGGCTGATAGTTGTCTCGATTGCTACTGCGCTGGTCGCCACCGGTTGCTCCAGTAACCCTGGTGAAGACGATCATGTCGCCTGTGCGGAGTCCTTGGACCGGGAGCAGCAGGAGGTAGGGACGCGCGCCGTTGGAGAGGTCGCCACGGCCGCGGGGATCATCGACGGCGCGCTCGACGGAGCGAGCAACCGCCGCCTTCAACCGCGGGACGAGAAATCGTTGCGCGCTGCACAACGACGACTAGAGAGGTTGGAACAAGACCTCGATCAGGCGTTCAACACAGGGTGCCTATAGGGGCACGAATCGGAGGACTTCGGTGATGGGAGGAAGTGGACCCGCTAGTTGGACGCGTAACGGCGCTGGCTCAACGAATCCTGCGCGTTCATGGATGCTCGGATCGCCACTTTTCAGCGCGTAGCCGGCGGGCATAGAACGCGTGGCGCTGTACGACCGTGCAGCCTTTAGTGCTGAACGTCGTTGGCGATCTCCAGGAGTTGATCCACCGTCAGCTCGTCACCAGGTGCTCTGATCTGTGTCTCAAGGAAGACGTTTTCGTACGCGGCGACCGCCGACTCATCGGTGATGGTCGCATCGTCGATCCAGATCACGCTCATCACGATGCTCTGCGCTACGAGCAAGGCCTCCTGACCGCCTTCCAATTCCGTCATTGAGAAGCCCGGGTTGGTGTGCCTGCGACCGGAGACGTCGCACTCGCTCGCCTCCTGCTCGAGCTTTCTTTGGCCATAGGTCACCAGTCCCTGCTGGACGAAGAACCGTCCATCAGCGGTTTCGTAGGCCCACACGATGCGAGGTCCGGCTGTTGCGCCGGGAGCTGCGCTCAGCCGTGAGAAACGCCCCGTGTTTTGACTGACGCCGCTGTTGGTCCAGGCGATCTGTTCAGGTTCATACGCGAGATCGGGCTCGACCGGTTCGAAAGGTAGCTCCGCGTCGGCTGTGTTACTGACTACCTCCCCTTTGAACGGGTTCTTCCAGTAGGAATCATTTGGAACCGGGCCCTCGACTTCGACGACAGAACCGTCGCAGCCCGGATCAGGGGAACAACCGACGAACGCGATCATCGCGGCAACGACGAGCGAGCAAGAGACCGTTTGGCGCGAGGTCACGTTCTCAAGCATCGCGCCCGGCGGCTGATCGACCTCTCCGTTTGCTAATCGAAGGCGCCCCACGCCTTCAACGTCTCGAGCAACCGCGGGGTGCACCCTCGCTTCTCGATGTCTTCGAACGCGACCCACTCCACCGCATCGACATCGTCGGCAGGTTCGGCCTCTCCACCGACGACCGTGGCTACATGATCGAGGATGACGTAGTGCGGATCTCCGGGCACCTCCAGGATGCCGAGGAGCTCGCGCACTTCGACATCGAGACCGGTTTCTTCCTTGACCTCTCGCACTAGAGCTTGCGACAGATACTCCCCGTTCTCGACGCGTCCTCCGGGGATAGACCACAAGCCACGCCCCGGTTCCTTGCCGCGACGGATCATCAACAATCTGCCGTCGTCGATGACGACGGCTCCCACCGCGATGATCGGTCGGTCTGAACGAGACACGCTCTTAGGCTAGACCGATGGAGCAAGCGGTTGTCGCGCCTGCGCGCGCGTCCTGGATCCCGTGGGCGTTGCTGGTTGTCGGTGTTCTGGGCGCCAGCATCTCGGCGATCTTGATCGTCTACGCGCGCGATGCACAGCCCATGGCGATCTCGTTCTGGCGCTGCGCCGGTGGAGCGGCCGCGCTAGCGCCGTTCGCGGCGCGTGGGCTGCGCGCGATGACCAAGCGGCAACTAGGTCTTCCCGCGGTCGCGGGTCTCTTCCTCGCCGCCCACTTCGCCACATGGATCACATCCCTCGAGCTGACGACCGTTGCGGCCTCGGTTCTGCTCGTGACGAGCTCACCTGCTTTCGTGGCGTTGTTGGCGTGGTGGCTACTGGGCGAGCGACTGCGATCGGTTGCATGGGTCGGCATCGTCCTGACGGTGATCGGGGCCGGTCTCGTTGCGGGCGGCGACCTTTCCGGTGCCCAGTTCGAGGGCAACATGCTCGCGCTCGCGGGAGCGCTGACGGTGGGCGTGTACATGTTGGTGGGCCAGGTCTCTCGGAGGGAGCTGGGGATCCTCGAGTACTCCGTGGTCACCTACAGCGTCGCAGGCTTAGTCCTGTTGCCGATATCTCTCGTGATGGGGGCCGACCTGTGGGGTTACGACGCGCAGACCTCGTGGGCGCTCGTAGGGCTCCTCATCGGCCCCCAGCTCCTCGGCCATACCGTGCTCAACTACGTGCTGAAGGATCTCGGTGCAACGATCGTTGCCGTCGCGGTGATGGCGGAGCCATTGATCGCAGCGATCCTCGCGTACATCTTGTTCGGACAGGTGCCGCCATTGTTGATCTACCCGGGCGGCGCCGCGATCCTCGTCGGCATCTACATCGTGTCGACGCGCGGGAAGTCGCCGCAGGTGGTTATCGAATGATGCTGCGTCACGCGACGGGAGCCCTCGATCTGGACTCCTGCGTCGTGATGGGGATAGTGAACCGCACGCCGGACTCCTTCTACGACGGCGGACGGATGGATACCGATGACGTCATCGAGCGAGCTCTGCGTCTCGTCGACGACGGCGCTGCGATCCTCGACCTCGGCGCCGTGAAGGCGGGTCCGGGGGAGGATGTCGGTGAACAGGAAGAGATCGATCGCCTCCTCCCACTCGTAGAGGCACTAGCGAAGGACGCGCCGGTGCCGCTGTCGGTGGAGACGGCCCGCCCTTCGGTTGCCAAACTCGCGTTCGGTGCCGGAGCCGCGATGGTGAACGACGTTTCTGCTCTCGCCGATCCCGACCTCGCGCGGGTGTGTGCTGAAGCAGGAGGTGCGCTGGTGCTCATGCACAACGGGGAACAGGTGCGCGGACGTCCGCGGAACCCGCGCTACGACGACGTCGTGGTTGCTGTCATCGACGAATGGAAGCGGCTCGAGTCGATCGCTACCAAAGCCGGCGTCGGGCCCGATCAGATCGTCGTCGATGCCGGTCTCGACTTCGGTAAGACGACGTTCCATTCGTTGGAGATCATGCGCAGGCTGGAGGAGCAGGTCGCGTACGGGCGTCCGTTGCTCCTGGCGCCGTCCCGCAAGGACGTCGTCGGAGAGAGCTTGGGCCTGGGCGTCGCAGAGCGTCTCGAAGGCACGCTCGCTCTCGTCGCCCTCGGCGTACTCGGCGGGGTGTCGATCGTTCGGGTACACGACGTCGCTCCGGCACTTCGTGTCGTTCGCATGGTCGAGACGGTCATGGGCGTGCGACGACCGGAGGCTCCGATTCGCGGCTTATGGGAGTGATCCGCGGCGACGTCCTTGCTCCGAAGCCTGCACTTGGTACCTTTTCGCCGTGGCGAAGACCGTTCTGATCGTCGAGGACGAAGAGGCAGTGCGCGAGCTCGAGAAGTTCATCCTCGAGCAGGTCGGCTACGAGGTGATGGAAGCTCGTGACGGGCTGGAGGGCTTGACGAAGGCCGAGTTCCGTAGGCCGGACCTCATCCTTCTCGACCTGATGATGCCGGACGTGTCCGGCGGCCGGATGTTCGACGAGATGAAACGTCATCCGGCCACGGCGGGTATCCCGATCGTCGTCGTCACCGGCAAGCCGGACGCTCATCAGATCTTCGACGACCAGATCGGCCCCGACAACGTGATCATGAAGCCGTTCGAGGCAGAGACGTTGTTGTCGCGTATCGAAGCGCACATCGGCGCGCCGCTCTAAGTCACGCGACGCAGAGTTTGGTCGTAATCGCCGGCTTCCTAGGGCTGATCTTCGGAAGCTTCGCTACGGCAGCCTCGTACCGGATCCCGAGACGCGAGTCGATCGTCACCGGCCGGAGCCGCTGCCCCCACTGCGGGAACGTCGTCACTGCGGTCGAGAACGTCCCGGTGTTCAGCTATGTGTTCCTTCGGGGGAGATGCCGTCACTGCGGCAATGCGATCTCGCCCCGTTATCCACTCACCGAACTGGCGACCGGGGTCCTGTTCGCGCTCGCGTTCTGGAAGTTCGGGCTGAGTTTGCGCGCCGTGGCGTACGCGGCGTTCTTCTGGGTCCTCGTAGTTCTCACGGTCATCGATCTCGAGCACAGGTTGTTGCCGACACGCGTCATCTACCCGTCCGTGGTCGCGGGTTGGCTACTGCTCACTGCTGATGCGTTGATCGCGAACGAACCATCGCGCTTGCTCGATGCTCTGGTCGGTATGGCGATCTTCGGCGGGTTCTTCTTCACGGTCGCCTTCCTGGTGCCGCGCGGCATGGGCATGGGCGACGTTCGTCTCGCCCTATTGCTCGGAACATTCCTCGGCTATCTAGGGGGAGCCGGTTTCGTCCTCCTGGGGATGTTCATGTCGTTCCTGACGGGCGCTGTCGTCGGCGGGATCGCCGCAGTGGTGACGAAGGGAGGACGCAAGATGAAGATCCCGTTCGGCCCATTTCTCGCGGCGGGAACGCTCATCGCGATCTTCGTCGGCCGTCCGGTCCTCGACGCCTACCTTGGAACGCTCTGACCAGAGCGTTTTCCGAACTCGCTACGCCAGCTGCGCGGGACGCTCCAGGAAGACCTCGCCAACCAACCGGCACAAGGTGGGGTCGAACTGCACGCCGGCATGGTCCAGCACCTCCTGGATCGCGGCGTCGAAGTTCATCGGACGCCGGTACGGCCGCAGAGAAGTCATCGCGTCGATCGCGTCGGCGATCGCGAAGAGGCGCGCGGCCGGCGGGATGTCGTCGCCTTCGAGGCCGTCGGGATAGCCCCGCCCGTCCCAACGCTCGTGGTGATAGCGGATCACATCCCTAACGACCGAGGGGAAACCAAGCGGAGCGACGATGCGTTCGCCGAGGATCGGGTGCGTCCGGAGCACGAGTGTCTCCGTATCCGTGAGGCCCCCCGGCTTCGTCAGGATCGTCTCGGGTATCCCGATCTTGCCGACGTCGTGCAAGAGGAAGGCGGCCTCGAGTGATTCGCTCGGCACCGCCCCGTCCAGCATCGCTGCCCGCGCCAGACGCATCGCCATCGACGTCACGCGCTCGGCGTGGCCGCCGGTGTACGTGTCTTTCAACTCCAGTGCCGACGCCAGCGCCCGCGCCGCGTTCATCGCATGCATGTCTCCGCTAGGGGAGAACGCGTGTGTCGCCTCGAGCGTGTCGTGGAGTACGTCGGCAGCCGGGGCCGAGTACAGCATGCCGCGGTCTGCGACCTCCGTGATCGCGTTCGCGAGCCGCGACGCGTCGCTACCGCGAACGACGTATCCGCCGATCCCGAGGGCCAGCGCTTCGGCGGCAGTCTTCTTGTCGGAGGCGTCGGCAATGACGACCGCACCGCGCTGCAGTCCGATCTTGCGCACCATCCGCAAAGGGGCCGCCGGATCTTCTGAGTCGGAATCCGTGACGACGACGATGACGTCTATGTCGCGGGCAGCCGTTTCGAGGCTGACGGGATCGATCCCTTCGGCAACGACTATCTGTGACGAACGCGATCCGAGCGTCGAAGACAGCGCGACCCACATCGAGGCATCGCCTCCGATCAACAGGATCCGCAGTGGCGGTTGCGCCTTGATCAAACCGTCGTCACGCCCAGCCGGTCGAGGTCCGTCGCTCTGTTGATCAACTCGAGTCGCCGCTCGGCGCGCTCTTCTGGTGCGAGGTCGAGTAATTCACGGATCGTTTGGGCAACCGCCGCCGGCGAGAACGGCTTCCTCAGATGTGCATGTGCACCGAGCTGCATCGCCTGGATAGCGGTTGCGGGGGCGCCGTTCGCCGAGAGGACGACCACGCTCGTGCGGTCGAGGATGTCCTCGTCGCGCAGGTGCTCGAGGACCTCGAACCCGTCCATCTCGGGCATCGCGAGGTCGAGGATGCATCCATCCCACTCGCCCGACCGGAGCATCTCGAGTGCCTCTCCGCCGTCACCGGCTTCACCGAACCCGATGCCGACCAAGCTGAGATTCATCCCAACGATCGTTCTGATGTCCGGCTCGTCGTCGACGACGAGTACGCGGAGCGGGTCGTTCACGCTAGCTCCCGGTGTTGCTTGGAAGGCGGTGGATCAGATCTTTGAAATTCGTTCTGACGAAATCGGACAGCCGGATGTCTTGCGACACGTGAAGCTTCCTCCGGATGCGCGCTTTGTGACTGCGAACCGTGCCGCGCGTGATCCCGAGTCGGCGTGCGATCTCGTGCTCTGTGCGCCGGTGCGAGAGGTGGATCAGCACGTCCCACTCTCGATCGGTTAGCTCCTCCGACAGCGCGATCGGGTTCAGACCGTGGCGCCGCGGGTCGTCGGCTCGCCACGAGCGGCCTCCGCCCGATTCCCGCGCTCGGAACAACGCGATCTCGGCACGAGCGATGACGTCGTCGGTGCTCCGCCCGGTGTTGGCTTGTGCAACACCGACAGAAACAGAAGTTGCTTCACCGACGACTTCGACGTTCCGGATCTCTTCGCGGCATCGCTCTGCAGCGAGGTAAGCAGTGCCGACCTCGGTGTCTGGGAGGACGGCTGCGAACTCATCGGTGCTGTAGCGGAAGATCTCGTCCGACACGCGCAGCGTCGTGTGGAGCACATCGGCAACCTGCCGCATGAGCTCGTCGTGGACCGCGGGGCCGTGCTTGTCGACGACTTCCTGAGCGTTGTCGAGTGCGATCAGGAGTACCGAGAACGGAGCCGAGCTCCGCGACGAACGTGAGACTTCCTGATCGAGGCGTTTCGTGAAGGCTTCGCGCCCGTGCAACCGGGTGACCGGGTCGGCGCCCGCCTGCAGCTTGATCTCCTCTTGACGCGCTTTCGTGCGTGCAGCTGCTCCGACGCGGGCAACCAGCTCGCGGGGATCGGCAGGTTTGCTGATCCAGTCGACGGCGCCACGCTCGAGTCCTTTGACGCGGTCTTCCGTGCCCGTGAGGGCAGACAGGAAGATGACGGGGATGTCGGCCGTGCGGGGGTTCGCCGCGAGCTCGGTCAGGACCTCGGCCCCATCCATGCCCGGCATCATCATGTCGAGAAGGATCACGTCGGGGTGTCGCTCGACGGCCAGTCTGATGCATTCTTCACCGTCGGCCGCCTGGATCACGTCGTAGCCCTGCGGGGAGAGCTGCATGTCGGCGAGCATGCGAAGATCCGGGTCGTCGTCGGTAACGAGGACCAGCGGCCTGTCGGAATCGGCACCTCGCCGGGGATTCGTCTGATGCGTCACGTTTCTCATTGATCCAGGTTGTCACCCGGCCCCCGCGTATGGAATGAACCGTTCGCGTCATTTCCTTGTAGTCACTAGTGTCTAGGTGCACGCGACCACCCTTACGATGGGCTCGATGGACGAAGAAGACGTTCCAACGCCTGAGGGCGACCAGCCACTAGACGCCGACGAGCGCGAGGCCCTTCAACAGGATCTTGTCGACGTCCAGGTTCTCAAGGAGATCCTGGGAAACAAGGGCATCCGAGGCGTCGTCTTCTATTGCCCCGATTGCGACGAGGATCATTTCCTCGCGTGGGATCTGCTCGCGGGGAACCTTCAAGAACTACTCGCCGCGGGTGAGTCTCCCGTCCACGAGCCTGCCTTCAACCCCGATCCGAACGATTACGTGTCGTGGGATTACGCCCGTGGTTTCCTCGATGGCTACGAGTCGTTCGAGCAAGAGGAGCTGGGCGACTCCGTCTTGAAGCTCGTACTCGAGTTGAAGACGCGCGGCTGGCGCCCCGACGAGGTGAAAGCG
Source organism: Actinomycetota bacterium (assembly GCA_019348445.1). Taxonomy (GTDB): domain Bacteria; phylum Actinomycetota; class CADDZG01; order CADDZG01; family WHSQ01; genus JAHWJK01. The sequence goes on from JAHWJK010000002.1 coordinate 17,155, forward strand.
CTACTCGCGAAGGTCAATCTGCAGATCCCTCCGCTCGACGAACCTGCTCCACCCAGCTGACCGATGCCGCGAACCATCGCCTTCGCTAATCAAAAAGGCGGCGTGGCGAAGACGACGACTACGCTCGCCATCTCCGCCGCGTTGGCCGAACGAGGTCGTCGGGTGCTGACGGTCGACATGGATCCGCAAGGAGCGCTCACGTATTCGACCGGGATCGATCCGGACGCATTGGACGAGACGGTCAACGACGTCCTGGTGAGACGGCTGCCGGTCGAGAAGGTCGTCGTGACGCGTGAGGTGGACGTCGTGCCGGCGAACATCGATCTAGCGGGGGCCGAGGCGATCCTGCTCGCGAAGACGGGGCGTGAGTATGCGTTGCAGCGGGCGTTGCGAGACGTCGGAGACACCTACGACTTCGTGTTGATCGATTGTCCGCCGTCTCTCGGGATCCTGACGATCAATGCCCTCACCGCGGCGCAAGAGGTCGTCATCCCTCTCCAGTGCGAGGCGCTTTCGCACCGAGGGGTCGGTCAGTTGATCGAGACGCTCGCGGACATCAGGCATTTCACGAATCCCGACCTCGAGATCTTCGGTCTCATCCCGACGATGTACGACGGCCGGTCGCTGCATGCACGCGAGGTTCTGAACGATGTCGGCCGGCGCTATGGAGTCACGGTTCTGGAGCCACCGGTGAAGAAGTCCATACGCCTGGCCGAGGCGGCGCAAGCTGGCTTGTCGATCCTCGCTTATGCGCCGGGACACGCCGCCGCCGACGCCTACCGGGAGCACGCACGTCAGCTCGACGATCGGCGCGTCGATGTGAAGCTCCAGCCGGAAGGGGTCTCGTGACCGAGCAAGACGTTCCGAGCAAACACGCTCTCTACACCGCATCCGAGCGGCGGCCGCGGACGTGCACGATCGAGTGCTCGTCGTGTCGCGAAGAAACGAGGGTGTCCTACCTGGAACTCGCCGCGCTTCTGTTCCCGGTTCACTTCCACGTTCCGCTGCTCCGATATCACCACTCGTGGATGCGCTGTCCGGCGTGCGGTCGGCGGACGTGGGTACGGATCCATTTCGATCGATGATCGTTACCGACTAGTCTTGCTCGCTCCGGTGAGATAGGGGGTTCTGACATGGCCACTCGTAAACAGAAGAAGCAGGTCAAAGTAGCGAAGAAGCAGATCGGCAAAGCCGCGGACAGCCTCACGAAGGTCGGCAAGAAGGCGGTCCGGACCGCGGGCAAGACGGCGCGGGAAGTTGCGAAGACGCGCGACGCGAAGAGCGCCAAGAAGCAGGCGAAGGTAGCGCAGAAGGCAGTAGGAGCGGCCGCCGGAGCGGGGGTCGAGCTGGTAAAGACCGCCGTAGACGCGGCGACGAAATCCGCCAAGGGACTGTCGAAGTCGAAAGAGGTCAAGAAGGCGCGTAAGAACGTGTCGAAAGCCGCGGGGGCGAGTCGAAGTGCAGCCAAGACGACCGCCAAGACCGCGCGCAAGTCTTCGTCACAGGCCGTGAAGGAAGCGCGCGCTCGCAGCGCGGCAGCTGCTAAGAAGTCGAAGAAGGCTGCGAAGTCGACCGCAAAGAAGACGTCCGCCTCAGCGGCGAAGGCTCGCAAGAAAGTAGCGGGCTAGTCCGAAGTAACCGGTTCGTCCGCCGAGTCCGGGATTGCCTCATATAAGGGCTCAAAAAGGCCGATGATTAAGTCATGACGACGAGGGGGCCGCGGCCCCAGCCTTCCCGCGCACAGTGGTTGCGTCGGCTCGCATACCGACGCAAGGACAGCGTCGCGTTCGTGTTCTCCGGTGGGGGCCCGCTAGGCGCGCTTCAGGTGGGGACGCTCAAGGCTCTCTACGAGCACGACATCCGGCCGGACCTCGCGGTCGGGACGTCTGTCGGTGCGCTCAACGCAACGTGGACGGCTTTCGATCCGACGCCGGACGGCGTGGCGAGGCTCGAAAGCACCTGGTTGCGGATGAAGGATTCGGACCTCTTCCCGGGCGGCGGCCGTTTCAAGGCATCGTGGGCTCGCATGCTCGTACGCGGCAACCGCATCCACGAGAACATCGGGATCAGACGCGTGATCGAGACGTCGCTCGGGCTGCCGCGTTTCGAAGATGCGCAGATCCCTCTAGCGGTCACGGCGACGGACCTCGAGACCGGAGCCGAACGGATCTTCAGCTCGGGAGACATCATCGATCCGTTGCTCGCGTCGACCGCGATGCCCGGGATCTTTCCCCCGGTCCCGATAGGGGGTCGTAACTACATCGACGGAGGGGTCGCGAACAACGTCCCGATAGCACCGGCGGTCGAGATGGGAGCGACGACCGTCTACGTGATGGATGCGACGTCGCACTCGCGTCAGAGGAGACCGCTCAACCGCCCGGTCGACTACCTCCTTCACGCGTTCACGCTTGCGAGGGGGCAACGGTTCACCCTCGAAGCGCGGCACTACGAGGAAAAGGTCAAGCTGGTCGTTCTCCCGTCGCCATGGCTCGACTTCTTCGTACCGTTCGCATCGCTCGAGTACACATCGAGGCTGATCGAGATGGCATACAAGGAAACGAAGCGGTTCCTCGAGTCCGGCAGCCTCGATCAACCGTTGCCGCCCGAGGTATCTGCGTCGGTCACTCCACTCAGCTAAGCGGCGCCGCGTTATGGTCTGTCCCGTGGCGGACCAACCCGGGACACGATCGCGAGAAGACATCGGCGCACCTCCGCCGAGACCGGAACCGACCGATGACATGACGCCGTTCGAGGCGGCAACGTTCTTCTTCCACAAGGCCGCCGACCGCCTGCGGTTGAACGATCATCGTCGAGAGATCCTCGCATCCAGCTACCGCGAGCTCGCGGTCCAGGTCCCGGTCCGGATGGACGATGGATCGATCCAGGTGTTCCGCGGCTATCGCATCCAGCACAACGGGGCGCGGGGCCCGTACAAGGGCGGCATCAGGTACCACCCGTCGGCTGACCTCGATGAGGTCCGCGCCCTCGCGGCGCTGATGACGTGGAAGAACGCATTGATCGACGTGCCGTTCGGAGGCGCCAAAGGTGGTGTCCAGTGTGACCCCCGGCGCATGTCGTCTGGAGAAAACCAGCGTTTGTCGCGTCGGTTCACGGCGATGATCAGCTACGTCATCGGCGTCAACCGCGACATCCCCGCCCCCGACATGGGAACGAACGCGCAGACGATGGCGTGGATGATGGACGCCTACGGCCAGAAGTATGGCTATACGCCCGGCATCGTGACCGGGAAACCGGTCGAGCTCGGAGGTTCGCCGGGGCGCGAGGAAGCCACCGGTCGCGGTGTCGTCATCTGCACGCAAGAGGCGACGAAGCGACTCGGGACGGATTTCGCCGGTGCGCGCATCGCGATCCAGGGGTTCGGAAACGTTGGGTACTGGGCGACCCAGCTGGCAGCACAAGCAGGTGCCTCCGTGGTTGCCGTCTCCGATGTGGGCGGCGGCACTTACAACTCCGGCGGTCTGGATCTGGAAGCCCTGTCCCGCCATCGTCTCGAGTCCGAGACTGTGGCCGAGTTCGCCGGCGGTGAGAAGCTCACGAACGAGGATCTCCTCGAACTCGACTGCGACATCCTTATCCCGGCTGCGATCCAGGACGTGATCACCTCTAGGAACGCCGATCGCATCAAGGCAAAGATCGTCGTCGAAGCGGCAAACGGGCCGGTTAATCCAGTCGCCGATCAGATACTCAACGATCGGAACATCGTCGTCGTGCCGGACATCCTGGCGAACGCGGGCGGCGTCACCGTCTCGTATTTCGAATGGGTGCAGAACATCCAGCAGTTCCAATGGGAGCTCCAACAGGTCAACGACGAACTGCACAAACGGATGGTCGCGGCAACCGACGCGGTGTTCGATCGCTCCGAGAGCGAGAAGACGACGCTTCGTGAGGCGGCGTTCGATATCGCAGTCGACCGCGTGGCCCACGCCGCCGAGATCCGCGGCTACGTCTGACACACGACTCCGCGCGCTCATTTTTTTTTCTTCTCAAATTCGGACATAGCACCCCACTCCCGACGTTCCGCGGCTGAATTTGCACCGTCTCGGCGCAGGGGAGAGACACCGCTCGCCGAATCCTGACCTCAGCAGGCGTTACGAAACTTCGAGACAGGGAACGAGTGAACGAGATGGAAAAGTCGAGGAACTGCCCGTTCATGTCAGGGCCGAAGGACCCGCAGGTCCGGGTGGCCCCGGTGCAGTGGTGGCTTGCGATCTCTCGTGACGTCTTCGTAAACGACTTCCGGCGCCAGGTGCGCAGCCGTCCCCCAGTCGCCTGCCGGCGCACCCCGAGTTTCAGCCTGCGCATCCGCTAACTCGCACTCGCCCCTGGTACGGCAACCCCTAGACTCGCCGCGACCCGGCGTTTACCGAAAGGGGTGCACGAATGGGCGTCGAGAAGTCGATCGACCTCACGGCGACCGGCCCGTCGATCGAGGAAGCAGTAGCTGAGGCCGTCCACCGAGCGAGCCTTACTTTGAAAGGGCTGACGACTTTCGAGGTCGAGCGTATCGACGGCTTGATAGACGGTGGCGAGGTCACGTACCGGGTCTTGGTCCGCGTGTCGTTCCAGATCAAAGAGCAAGTCCACGAATAAACGGGCCCGCGACTAGATGCGTCTCGAACACCGACGCCGGGAGCCGGCGCCGGGCGTGTTCCGCCTCGTCCTTCCGTTGCCGTTTCCCGGGCTCGATCGCGTCAACGCGTACTTGTTGGCCGGAGGTATCGACACCACGCTCGTCGACTGCGGCATCTATTACCCGGACGAAGAAGACGATCACGGTTGGGCCGACGTAGAAGCCGCGATCGGCGCGTGCGGAATGGCGGTGACCGACATCAAGCGGCTGATCGTCACGCACTCGCACATCGATCATTACGGGATGGCCGCCACCTTCGTCGAGCGCGCGGGATGCGACCTCTGGATGCACGACGCCGTCGACGATGACCTTGCCGCCTACCGGGATCCGGAAGGGACCCGCAGCCGTCTGCGAGAGTTGTTCCGCGAACACGGCGTGGAGCCGGAAGAGGTGGACGAACTCGTCAGATTCGAGGACTGGCGCGGGTTCGTCTCCGGGCTGGTGGAGCCGGACGTGAAGGTAAGCGGCTCGGAGGAGGTCGAGATCGGCCCCCGCACGTGGCAGTTCGTCTACACGCCCGGACACTCGCGCTCGCACATCTGCCTGGCGTCGTTGGGTGATGGTCTGCTCATCTCAGGCGACCACCTGCTCCCGACGATCACGCCGCACATCGACTATCGCAGGGGAGCCGAAGACGACCCACTCGGAGATTTCCTGAAGTCTCTGGACGTCGTCGAGAAGCTCGATCCTCGGCTGGTTCTTCCCGGACATGGACGTCCGTTCGAAGAGGGGGCCGAGCGCGCTCGCATCGTCGCTCGTCACCACGACCGTCGCCTGGGAGCGATCCTGCAGATCGTTCGACACGAACCGCACACGGCGGACGAGATCACCGACCAGATCTTTGGCACGACGCTTCTGAACTTCGAACGTCGCCTCGCGCTGGGTGAAGCTCTCGCACATATCCGTTATCTCGCCCGACGCGGCGAGATCGTTCGCACACAGAGAGACGATGGGACGTTCGTCTATCAGAAGGCATCGCGACGGCGGCGCGACGAAGACGACTAGTCCGAGCCCTTCTCCTCGAGCATCATGTTCGTCACGCGGCCCCCGGCCAACAGCTTGCCGTCACCGTCGAACAACTCACCGACGGCGAATGCGACCCTGCGGGTCTTGTGAACGACCCGACCCTTCGCTCTGAGAAGCCCAGGTCGAGCCGGACGATAGAACTCGGTGTGCAGGTTCGCAGTCAGGAAGACCTCGCCGCGATCGAGCAGTGTCCACGTCGACTGACCCATCGCGGTGTCCAGAAGCGCCGTCACCATGCCGCCGTGCACGATCCATCCATCGTCGCCTGTTGGGAACGCATGATCTGTCGTCGTATCCCATTCGAGACTGGCGTAGCCGGGGCCTAGGTCGACGAGGCGCCACCCGAGGAACGCCCAGATCCCCCCACGAGGAGCCCTCGTGTCGCCCTTTTCCTGCATCTCCAGGAAGCGCTCGCCGGCGCGGAAGTCGGTCATGACCGGCGCAAGATAGCAGTGGCGCGGGCTCGCCTCGTGCAGGAGGCAAGAACGAGCAGAGCGAACTCTTGGATGAAGATCCTGCCGGGAGGAGGACCCCCATGAAGCGCGCCGTCGTCGCCTTGTTCGCTGTAGTTCTCGGAGCCACCGCGCTTCCTGCGGGAGCAGACCCTGGTGTCTACACGGAGGCGGGACAGATGGCGATGGCCGATTGGGTCGTGATGCACAGCCCAACTCACGGCACGCTCTACTTCGCCGGCGGGATGCGCTCGGCGTCTTCCGACCGTCCCCCCGGGACGCTCGGAATGGTCGGTTCGGGCGACTGCAGGGTGAAGCGAGGCAACGGTTGGACGATCGTCATGTGTGAGGGGTCCGGTCGTGCGAAGTATCTCGGCATCGACGAATTCGAGTTCGACCCGGCGATGCGGTCGGCTTCGTTGTCGATGAAGGCGCGCGGCGTGAAGAACGTCGTCAAATGGCGCGGTCGAGGACGCGTTCCCGGCACCGGAGCTTCTGTTTACGCAGACGACTCGATGGTCGGCGTCGACGTCGGTTCGGGGCGCATGGCGTCGGTCAAGGCGCGTGTTCTCGGCGAAGAGATGCCGCGACGCGGCTGGATGAACTTTGCTTTCCTGGTTGAGGGAGCCGGGGCCTTCGCATGGGAGAACTCCCGCTCGAAAAGGTCCTTCGAGCTCGGGCCCGACGGGACCTACACCTACTCGGTCACGCTCAGGTTTCGTCGCTAGTCGCGCCGACTCACCGCGTAGATCGCAGAACGAGCGCCTTCACTGGCGCTGATGATCGTCGTACCCGAGACGTCGTATGTGACTGCTTCGCCTTGTTCGTGGGGGCCGAGGTCGATCGGGATCGGCTCCTGGCCCCAGATGCGGTCGAAGTGAGCGCCGTGTGGAAGCCGCAGTTCGTAGCCGCCTGCGTAGGTAGAGAAGACGATCCGCTTGCCGTTCGGCGAGAGACTGGCACCGGTCCGGTCCGTCAATAGTCCCTCGATCTTTATCGACGTCACACGTTCCAGTTCCGCGCGATCTACGAGGGGCGCGCGGGCGACGAAGACGACGGACCTGCTGGAGTAGTCCTTCGTGATGACGTACAGATCTCCGGTGGTGCGGTTGACGAGGATCGCTTCGGCGTCGTGCGCGCGATCCGGGTAGGTGAAGGTGAAAGCTTCCGAGTTCAGTGTCGGCGTTCGAGAATCCTGCGATGTAGCCACGTGAGGCTCTGGGACGCGGTAGACGGTGACCGTCGCCCGCGACCGGGCGTTGTCTCCGATGTCCGCGATGTACAGCGCAGGGATCCCTCGTTCGTCGGGAGCGGCTGCGATGTCTTCCCAGTCCACCGCTTCGGCTCCGTCGACGCGCCAGATACCGCATCCTGCGCCCGATGTCTCGATGCAGTAGACGAACGGGCCATCGCCCGAGTCGTTATGCGCCCACAACAGCCCGGGGTTCCGCAGTGATGCCGCGAGACCGCTGAGCTCCGTCAAGGCCGGGACCTGGAGTCTCCCGACGATCTTCGGGTCGTCGTAGGTGCTGTCCGCGGCGGGCGCGCGGCGTGCCTCGTTCCCGACGTCGCCGATCGGCGGGCCGCTATCGAGGACCGCGATGAGCGCGTATCGACCCACGACGATCAGCGCGAGCACCGCGAGAATGACGACCCAGCCGGGAGCGGCCGCTTTCGGATGTCCGGTTTTCATCCACAAAACCCTAGGCCGCGCTCGATAGCGCGCAAGGTGATTTTCGTACTCAGTTAGCGCAACAGTGCGAGCGCTAGCGACGTCGCGTTACGAATGCGGCGAAGCCGCCGGCAAAAGCTGCGTACGAAGCGACGTAGAGACCAGCAGCGACTTGTTCGAGCGAGATGATCGAAGACATCAGGCCGACCGCGTCGGCGACGGCGTACGCGGCGACGCCTGCTGCGAGGAGGTTCCACGCGCTGCGGCAGGTGGAGCGGCGCAGCCCGGCGACCGCCGCGATGCCGACGCTGGCTCCCATCGGGTTGAGGATCGCTGCTGCGACGTGCGTTGGAAGAGCAAGGTGGGCGAACAGCGCGACGATGAGGACCCCGCCAAGGGTCGTCCATGGCGTCCCCAGGAGCGGGATCGAGCGGGTGCGGATCGGCGCCCAGCCGTAGGTCACCGCTGCTAGCGTCCGGCGCATCGTCTCCCTCCCTCCTGCTAGTCGGTCTGGTCCAGGGATTCGTCAGCGTTCTTGGTGTCCCTGCTCTTTAGGAATCGACATCGATGCGACATCGCGATATGGCGAGTCGGTCGTGTTTTTCGATGGCACCGGTGCACGTTTTGTCCGGTTCCCCGGAGGGGGGTGACTAGTCAGTTGTCGCGGGCGACCAGGTCGGCGATCGTCGCCGCGAGCTCCTGGGGAGGAGCGGTCTTTTCGAAGAACCCGTGGGCGCCGGCCTTCAGCACGTCTGGCGCCATCTCGACGAAGCCGGAGAGCACGATGATCTTCGTTGCCGGAGATGTCTCGAGGATCTGTGGGATCGCCTCCATCCCATCCATCCCGGGCATCGCGAGATCGAGGACCAGCGCGTCGGGTCGCAGCGACCACGCCATCTGGACGGCTTCCTTGCCGGTCGTCGCCTCACCGACGATCTCGAAGCGTCCGTCCTTCTCGAGCGAGCGCTTCAACACTGCCCGGATCTGTGGCAGGTCGTCTGCTACGACGACCTTGATCAACGGCGGGACCACCGTGTAACCCCTCTCGTAACTGTGCCGGACCTTCTTATACAGCGGGCTGGGTCGCGAAAACACCAATGTCGATAAACAACCAACGCTCGTACCTAGCGGCTAGATTCACTCGCGATGAAAGAAACCACGCCAGAGGTCGAGCTGATCGCTCGCCCGTCCATCGACTATGCCGCTCTCGAGCGCTTCCTGAAAACCCAAGGGGGCGAGAGTTGGCTGCAGATGCGGACGGAGCAAGATGAGTCGCCGAACCCCGGACAGTTGCTGATAGAGGCGGGCGGCCGCGCTTGCTACCGGTCCTGGGATGTCGGCTTGAACCCGAACGTGACCCGCGTGCGCAAGGACCAGGCCGATTACTTCCTGAACCTGCTGCGTTCGGGCCATGGGTCGGTGCTCGAGCACGCGAACTACAGTTTCGTCCTCTACAACGTCAGCAGGATCGCGACCCACGAGATCGTGAGGCATCGCGCGGGGAGTGCGTTCAGCCAGGAGAGCTTGCGCTTCGTTCGCCTCGACGAGATCCCGTTCCGCATCCCTGAGTCGATGGAGCCGTTGCGCGAGGACATCGTGTCGATCGTCGAGACGCTGGAGGCGTTCCAAGTGAAGGCCGCCGAACATTTCAAGCTCGACGACGAGGGTGTCCCGTTCCACTTCAAGAAAGAGATCACGTCCGCGATGCGTCGACTCGCGCCGGAAGGCGTCACCACCGTTTTGTTCTGGACAGCAAACGTCCGCGCGCTCCGTCACGTCATCCAGATGCGCACCGATCCGGGCGCCGAAGAAGAGATGCGCATCATCTTCGACAAAGTCGGTCGCATCATGATCGAAGAGGCGCCGTTGCTGTTCGGCGACTTCGTCGTCGGGGAAGACGGCGCGTGGCGCACCGAGTACAAGAAAGTCTGAAGAGGCGACGTCTCGTCCATGACTTTTACTAGCGCGGCGTCGTTCTTCGACCCACTGTCGTGGACGGTTTATCCGGAGATCCCCATCGGGCCGGGGATCTCCCCGCACGGCATAGGCATCGCCGTCGGCTTCCTGCTAGGAGCTCAGTTGATGACACGCCGGGCGCGGCGATTCGGTGGACCACCGGAGACGGATATCTGGAACGCGCTCTTCTACGCGCTGATAGGCGCGATCGTCGGCGCACGTGCCGGCTACGTCTTCGGCCATTTCTCCGAGGTCACCGACGGAGGCGACGACATCCTCGGGATCTTCAAGATCTGGGAAGGCGGGATCTCCCTCATCGGCGGGATCACCGGCGCGATCCTCTTCGCTCTGCCGTACGTGCTGCGAAGGCGGATGGGTTTCTGGCAGACGATGGACCTGGCCGCGCCCGGTCTCGCGCTCGGCATCGTCATCGGACGCATCGGCGATCTCGTGATCGGAGACCATCTGGGCGAGCCCACGAACTTCGCCCTCGGTTGGTTGTGCTCCGGGTCGGGCTCCGATCCACCGCTGGACGCAGAGATCTACCTGCAGGCGTTGTCGGAGGGACAGCCCCCGTCGCTGGGGTGCTACGACCTCGTGCTGCACCAGACGGCCCTCTACGACCTCCTCTCGACGCTGGTGCTCCTGGGCGTGTTGCTGTTCATCGGGCGCAAAGCCCGCCCGACGGGATTACTGATCCTCACCTTCACGATCTGGTACGCCGCGATGAGGGTCATCACGGACTTCCTCCGGGTCGACAAGCGCTACTTCGGACTCACGGGCAGCCAGCTCATGTCGATAGCAGTCGGGGTCATCTGCCTGTACCTGCTGGCGCGCTACCGCGGCGCCCCCTACCGCTACCGGCGTCCCCCCGAGGGGGGCGGTGACGGCGCCGGTGACCGGTCACCTCTTCCGCCCGATCCGGGCGACGACGGCGAGAAAGTCGGCGCCGGCGCAAAAACAACTTCCGAATCCGTCACGGAGAGTGACGAAAGGCCGATTTGACGGCCTTGTCGGCTACGGAGAGCAGTCATAAATCCGACGCCGTCGCCCCTCAGGTGGCACGATTTAGCGCAAGAGCTTCACGCCTAGGCGGGTCACCGGGCCCGTATTCCCAGGCTTCGCAAGGAAGGAGTGGGAGCGATGGCCGACACCTACAACGGCTACTGCGTGAAGTGCCGCGAGAAGCGGGACTTCGAGGGCGAGGTGAAAGAGCTGGCGAACGGCTCCAAGGCCGCTCAGGGCCAGTGCCCCGTGTGCGGGACGAAGATGACCCGCATGCTGCCGAAGAACGCCTAGCGCAACTCTTCGGGATTTTCTAGGGGGCCGCCTCCGGGCGGCCCTCTGCGCGTGCGACCCGCCTCACTAGACTCCTGCGATGTTCACGAAGTCGGCGGCGTTCTACGACGCGATCTATTCGTTCAAGGATTACGCGGCCGAGGCGATCGAGGTTCGGGATCTGATCAGGAAGCGCAACCCTGCGGCGCGGACACTCCTCGACGTCGCATGTGGCACCGGCCGACATCTGCAGCATCTCGCCGACGCCTTTGAAGTGGAGGGCGTCGACCTCGACGAGGACCTTCTCGAGATCGCTCGCCGCCGGCTCCCCGACGTTCCTCTGCATCACGGCGACATGCGCTCATTCGACCTGGGAAGAACGTTCGATGCCGTCACCTGTCTCTTCAGCAGCGTCGGCTACGTCCGTAGCGAAGAGGAGCTAGGCACGGCGGTTGCGCGCATGGTGGATCACCTGAATCCTGGTGGGGTCGTGGTTGTCGAGGGGTGGATCGGCCCCGAAGAGTGGAACCTCGACCACATCGGATCGCTATACGTCGACGAGCCCGGCCTGAAGATCGCGCGCATGAACGTTCCGCAGGTCCGCGGCCGCATGTCGATCGTCGACTTCCACTACCTCGTCGGCACCCAAGAAGGGATCTCGCACTTCACCGAATTGCACGAGCTCTACCTGTTCACTCCGGAGGAGTACACCGCCGCGATCGAAGCTACCGGTGTGACCGTCGAACGGGACGCCGAGGCCTTGATGGGCCGCGGCGTCTACATCGGCGTCAAAGATTAGGCGTCGGTTTCTGTTTGCTCCGTCGCTTGCACTTCGGCCCACGCCGGGCATCTGTTCTGGAACGAACAGCTCATGCAGAACGGCGATGGCCTCGTCCGCCAGTCACCCGTAGTGATCGAGCGCTTCACCGCGGCTCCGAGCGCGGACATCTGACGCTCAAAGGCGACCAGCATCCGCTCGTGAGGGTTCAGTGTCAGAACCACCGGGTCGGCGAGATAGACGAGCCGGATCTCCTTGGGGATCACGCCGAACGCCCTCCAGCAAACGAGCGCGTAGAACCTCAAGCCGAAGAACGCCGCGAGCTCACGCGACTCACCCGGCACGCGACCGGTCTTGTAGTCGGTCAGAACCCAGGACCCGTCGCGTCGCTCCTCGAGACGGTCGATGATCCCGCGCAGCTGAAGGTCACTCAGCTCGTATTCGATCCACCATTCGAGACGGCTTGCGTTCAGCGTTCGTGGATCCTCGAGTTTGAAATAGTTCGCCAGCAGGTTCTTGGTCTCGGCGAGCCATGCGTCCTCTTCGACGCTGCCCATCCCGTCGGGGCGGAACTCCGGTTCGGACCGAACCTGATCCCACAGGGCGTCGAGGAGCTCGACCGCGCGCTCCGGCGTCCGCGTCGGAGCGGCCTCGGCGAAGAGGCGCTCGAGGACGGCGTGGATCAGTGAACCGCGCGCCGCAGGGCCGGACACGGGCTCCGGCAAGCGCTCGATCGCTCGATATTTGAACAGTTGGGGGCAGCTCTTGAAGTCCGTGACCGACGACGGCGACAGCCGTAGAAGCTCCTGGTCCATGCCCAGAAAGCTATGTCCGGGCATGGCCAGAAAGCCGGATTTAGCGCTTGTTCAGGAACTCCGCGAGTGCTCCGTTGAAGGCTTCGGGGGACTCCATATTGGAGATGTGGCCGGCGTCGGGGATCACGACGAGCTCCGACCCGCCGATGTGCTCGTGCAACTTACGAGCGGCCTCGGGCGGCGTGATGGCGTCGTTCTCGCCGACGATGACGAGAGTCGGGACGTCGATCTTCGCCAGGCTGTCGGTCGAGTCGATGCGGTTCTTCATCGCTTCGAGAGCGCCTATGAATCCTGCCGCAGGGTTCTCCATGGCAGCCTGAACCTTCTTCACGACGTCGCCCTTGTTGGCTCGCGTCGATTCCGCGAGAAGCGCGCCGGTCAACGTCTCGATCAGTCCCGCCGTACCGTCCTGCAACACCTGCTTCTGCTGGTTCGAACGCTTCTCTTTCCCCTCCGGCGGATCTGCTTCGGCGCGCGTGTCGGCGAGCACCAGAGCCGCAACGCCGTCCGCGTACCTCCTCATGTAGGCGAGGGCGATGTAGCCGCCCATCGACAGGCCGGCAAGTACGAAGCGATCGAAGCCGACCTCGTCGACCAGCGCCTTCACCTCGTCGGCATAAGACTCCATCGAGTAAGCCTGCTCGCCCTCGGGCGCGTCGGAGTCCCCGAATCCTTTGAGGTCGGGCACGATGAACCGGAATTTGTCTCCAAGCGATTCGATCTGCGGTTCCCACATCGCCGAGTTGAACGGGAACGCGTGGAGCAGAAGCACCGGCATTCCGGAGCCGCCGGTATCGGTGTAGTTCAACTTGACCCCGCTCGCGTTGGCAGTAGGCATTCGCCCTCCTTGTCGTAGATGACTATCCGTGAGTTACTTCGTCGTCGACCAGGCCGATGTGTGCCTTGCCGAGTGGTGCCGTTGCACAGGGAAGGAAGATCGAGAACGTCGTTCCGCGGCTGGATGATTGGAGGTCGATCCGCCCGTTCATCGCGGCGACGAGCTGGCTGACGACGTAAAGACCGAGTCCGACGCCCTCTTGACCGGCCGCGGTCTCCTCGATGCGGCTGAACGCCTCGAAGAGCTTGTCGCGCTTGTCGCGTGGGATGCCCTCGCCGTCGTCGCGGACCTCGATCTGGACGCCACCGGAGACGCCCTTGGCGGACACCACGACGCGCGTTCGGTCATGCGTGTACTTGTACGCGTTCTCCACGAGGTTACGGACGATCTGGGTCACTCGGTACGGATCCAACTCGACGCGCACCGGGTCGACGAAGAGCTCGAGGAGATGCGCGCGACGTTTGCCGCCCGCGGCTTCGACCGCTCGTTTGATCGTCGAGTCGAGCTCGACCCATTCGGGCTGCAGGTTCAACCCGCCGCCCTGCATCTCGGCGGAGATGAATAGGTCCTGCACGAGCCGGTCCAGCTCGCGGCCTTGGAGATACACCATCTCGAGCAAGTGGTCGCGACGTTGCGGGTCGAGTTTGTCCCACCGAGACCGGACCGTTTCGACGGCGGTGATCATCGTGCTTACCGGACCGCGGATCTCATGAGACGTGATCGCGATGTAACGGTCCTTCAGGTGGTCGAGCTCTAC
>JAHWJK010000133.1 GCA_019348445.1 Actinomycetota bacterium
GTTCCATCGTCGAGATAGAAGCCGATGTAGGTCTCGTCGCCTCTGAGGGTGCGCGAGTTCCAGCGCCGGTACGTGCTGAGGTTGTGGACGAGCCGCGATCCGTCGTGGCCGTGCCGCACCGTTTTTACGTCGAGCTTTCCAGGCGTGTCATTCGGGTCGCTGAAGCGAGCGGTATCCGCGGCCGAAGGTGCCGCAAGCGCGCTGCCTAGTAATGCCGCGGCAACAACCACTGCCCTCGTCATCTGCATGGCGACTCTCCTCCTGAGCTCGGCTGACCAGTCTTTAGAGTGCCACCAGTGACCACTTTGTTCCCGTGCGTCAGCCATCTATCACCGCAAAACTCTGCCAGTCAGAGAACTACCATCGTCGGATGCGACCGATCGAGGACTACGCGTTCGTCGGAGATACGCATTCGGGCGGCTTGATCTCGACAGAGGGATCGATCGACTGGTTGTGTCTGCCGCGTTTCGACTCTCCCTCGTGCTTCGCAGCGATCCTCGATCCCGACCTCGGCGGCCACTGGCGCATCGCGCCGGCAACCGAACCCACCTCTGTGTCGAGGCGCTACCTGGGCGAAACCCTGATCCTGCAGACGACGTTCACGACCGACTCCGGCGTCGTCCGTCTCACCGATTTCCTTCCGGTCGAAGAGGGCGGAGGCAGCCCTCGTGACGCGCGACCGCACGAGGTCATCGCGCGGGTCGCCGAATGCACCGACGGTCATGTGGAGATGACCTGCGACTACCGGCCGCGCTTCGACTACGGCAGCATCGTCCCGTGGTTCAGACCGCACGACGGTGCCATCGAAGCGGTGGGGGGGCCGGACGCGCTGGATCTCGTCGCGAACGTTGATCTGGAAGCCGACGCGGAGGGGGTCAAGTCGACGTTCACGCTGTCGGCCGGCGAAACGGCATCGTTCATCGCGTCGTACCACCTCTCTCACATCGAGGTCCCGCCGCGTAGCCCCGAGACGTGCCACGAGTTCCTGGAACACACGCGGTCTTTCTGGGAGACGTGGGCATCCCGTTGCCGCTACACCGGGCGGTGGCGAGACGAGGTGGTCCGAAGCCTCCTCACCCTCAAGGCGCTGACGTTCGCACCGACGGGCGGCGTGGTCGCGGCTCCGACAACGTCGTTGCCCGAGCAGATAGGGGGGCCGCGCAACTGGGACTACCGCTATTGCTGGCTGCGCGATGCGACGTTCACGCTCGATGCGCTGCTCGACGAGGGTTACACGGACGAGGCCGAGGAATGGCGCGACTGGTTGCTGCGGAGCGTCGCGGGCGATGCCGAGGACATGCAGATCATGTACGGCGTCTTGGGCGAACGACGCCTGCCGGAGATCGAGCTGTCGTTGGCCGGTTACGAGGGATCGAAGCCGGTTCGGATAGGCAACGCCGCGCACGACCAGTTCCAGCTCGACGTCTACGGCGAAGTCATGGATTCGTTCCACTCGGCGCGGCGCGCCGGCATAGATACGCCACCTCACGCGTGGGAGATGGAGAAGGTCATCGTGGACTTCGTCTGTGAGAACTGGCATCGGCCGGACGAAGGCATCTGGGAGGTGCGGTCGGGCCGGAAGCACTTCGTCCACTCGAAGGTGATGGCGTGGGTCGCGGTCGACCGCGGGATAAAGGCGATCGAGCGTTTCGGCAAGAGCGGCCCTCTCGACCGCTGGATCGACGTCCGGCAACAGATCCACGACGACGTCTTCGCCAAGGGCATCGACCCACAGCGGGGCTGCTTCGTCCGCGCCTACGGAGAACCGGAACTGGATGCGAGCCTGTTGACCCTGCCGTTCGTCGGGTTCGTGCCGGCAACCGATCCGGTGATGAGAAACACGATCGCGGCGATCAAAGACGAGCTCATGGTCGACGGGTACGTGCTGCGATATCGCACCGAGCGCGCCGACGACGGGCTCCCGCCGGGAGAGGGAAGCTTCCTGATGTGCAGCTTCTGGCTCGTCGATTGCCTCGTCTTGATCGGCGAGATGGACGAAGCGGAGAAGATGTTCGAGTCACTCCGTGGCATCCGAAACGACGTCGATCTCCTCGCGGAGCAGTACGACCCGCGCTCGCGCCGCCTCCTCGGGAACTTCCCTCAAGCGTTCTCGCACGTCGCGTTCGTCACGAGCGCGCTGGCGTTGGACTCGGCGGGCCAGACGAGATCGATCCACCGAGGCGAGCCATGAAGGCGATCGCGGTCGAGCCGGGCGTCGCCGATTCGGTGCGGGTCGAAGACGTCGAGACTGCTCCGGGCCCGGACGACGGGCTGTTGGTACGGACGCTCGCCATCGGCGTGTGCGGAACCGACGCCGGCATCGTTGCCGGCAGCGACGGCGTCGCACCACCCGGAGAGGACCGGTTGATCATCGGTCACGAGAGCCTCGGCGTCGTCGAGCGAGCGCCGGACGGCAGCGGATTCGCTCCCGGCGATCACGTGGCGGGCATCGTGCGGCGGCCCGACCCGGTCCCGTGTCCCTGTTGCGCGCGGGGCGAGTGGGACATGTGCTCGAACGGCCGCTACCGGGAACGAGGCATCAAGGCCTTGCACGGCTTCGCGGCAACGAGCTTCACCGTCGAGCCGGAGTTCGCGGTGCGGGTCCCGCCGGAGCTCGGTGTGACCGGGGTCCTGGTGGAGCCGGCGAGCATCGTCGCGAAAGCGTGGCGCCGCATCGACGACTTCGTCGGGCGCAACTGTCTCGAGCCGAGCCGCGTGCTGGTGACGGGAGCGGGACCGATCGGCTTGCTGGCGGCGCTGTTGGGAGCGCAACGCGGGTTCGAGGTCCACGTGCTCGATCGCGTCACGAGCGGGCCGAAGCCGGGCCTGGTCGAACAACTGGGCGCTCGCTACCACACGACCGGCGTCGCCGACGCATGTGAGGGCGCCGACATCACGCTCGAATGCACCGGAGCCGATCAGGTCACCATCGACGCGATCGCGAACAGCGGCAGGAACGGGATCGTCTGCCTGACCGGAGTCTCCGAAGGTGGCTACGCAACGGAGGTCGACGTCGGCGCGATCAACCGCTCGATCGTGCTCGACAACGACATCGTGTTCGGGTCGGTGAACGCGAACCGGAGCGATTACGAAGCGGGCATCGATGCTCTGCTCCGCGCCGACGAAACGTGGCGTACCGGCTTGATCACGCGCTCGGTTCCTATCGATTCCGCCACGGACGCATTCACATCGCAAGATGGCGATGTGAAGACGATCGTTGCGTTCGACGAGCTCGAGTAGAGCGAGCGTTTAAGTCGCTTCGCCCTTGCCGCGCACGTAGGCGACGGATGCGGACGTAACCGCCGCGATCGGCACCGCGAGGAACGCGCCCGCGACCCCCGCGACGATCGCTCCCGCCGTTATCGACAACAAGATCATCACCGGATGGAGCTTCACCGCGCGGCCGAGCACGATCGGTTGCAGCACGTCGCCTTCGATCTGCTGGATCGCGATCGTTACGCCCACGAGTATCAGCGCGGCAACGAATCCCTTCGTCACGAGCGCTACCAACGTCGCGACGATCCCCGCGACGACCGCGCCCACGAGCGGGAAGAACGCGCCGAAGAACGTGATGATCGCGAGCGGGAGCACCAGCGGAACGCCGAGGATGAGCAGAGCGAGTCCGATCGCGGTGGCATCGACGACACCTACGAGCGCAGTTCCGCGCATGTACGCGCCGAGTGCCTCCCACGCGCGCCGTCCGATCGCTCGGACGTCGGTACGGCGGTCGCGCGGGAACAACCCGACGAGAGCATTAGAGATCTGATCGCCGTCTTTGACGAAGAAGAACGTGAGCACGAGCGTCAGGAGCAAACCGGCGATGACCTCGACGAGCAGATACGCACCTCGGAACGCGCCGCTGATCAGCCGCGACCGCCGCTCCTGTAGCTGCTCGGATACCTGATCGATGTAGCGGTCGATTTCGTTCCGCGACAGATCCAGCGGGCCGTCGACGAGCCACGTCACGACCGCCTCGGCCCCCTCTCTCACGTCCTGGCCGAGATCGTCGAGCTGATCCGCGACCTGGGGTGCCAACACCGAGACGAGCGCCACGACCGCACCGATGGCTCCGACGAACACCAACCACGTCGCCACCAGCGACGGGACACCGCGCGTGCGCAAGCGCTCGGCCAGCGGGACCAGGAGCGTCGCGAGCAACACCGCGATGAATATCGGGATCACGACGAGCCGCAGCACGACCAGGGCGTAGACGACGACCGCTACGGCGGCAACCGTGACCAGCAGGCGCCAGCTGTACGCGGCGACGGTGTCGAGCGCGGGCGA
>JAHWJK010000134.1 GCA_019348445.1 Actinomycetota bacterium
ATCCGGCTGGGCATGGGCCCTCGCGGTGCTCGCCGCAGGACCGGCGCTCGGTGTTGTGGCGATGCTCAGGCTTGCGCCGGCCGAACAACGGCTCAGAGAGGCAGACGCTCGGTGATGATGTCCTTCAGGGTCGGCGACGAGATCTCCTCGAGTTCGTAGGAGGCGCGGACGGCGGGTTTCCGGATGTCACACACCTTGCGCAGGTCGATCGGGGTCGCGATCAAGACCACGTCGGCGTCGGAAGCGTTGATCGTGTCCGAGAGGTCCTTTCGCTGCTGTTCCGAATAGCCCATCGCCGGGAGCAGCGTCCCCATGTGCGGGTACTGCTCGAACACTTCTTTAAGAGTCCCCACCGCCCATGGCCGCGGGTCGACGAGATGGGCGGCCCCCGCCCGACGAGCCGCGACGACACCCGCTCCGTAGGTCATCTCTCCATGAGTGAGCGTTGGTCCGTCTTCCACGACCAGCACCTTCTTACCGCTGAGGTCGGTTCGCTGTTCGACCGTCACAGGCGATAAAGCTTCGACGATCACGGCGTCCGGGTTCGTTATCGCGATCGTCTTCTTCAATTGCTCCACGTCTTCCATCTTGGCCGAGTCGATCTTGTTTATGACGACTACATCTGCAGCTCGCAGGTTCGCTTCGCCGGGGTGGTAAGTGGTTTCGTGTCCCACGCGGAGCGGATCGACCAGCGTGATGTAGACGTCGGGAACGTAGAAGGGGAGGTCGTTATTACCTCCGTCCCACAGGATGACGTCGGCTTCCTTCTGAGCCATCTGCAGGATCTCGCCGTAGTCGATGCCGGCATAGACGATCGACCCCTGCGCGAGGTGCGGCTCGTATTCCTCACGCTCCTCGATCGTGCAATCGGCGTCGATCAGGTCCTGATACGTCTCGAAGCGCTGCGCGATCTGTTCTTCGAGCTTCCCGTACGGCATCGGGTGGCGGATGACGGCGACTTTCTTCCCCGCGTTCTTCAGGATGCGGGTGACGGCTCTCGTCGTCTGCGATTTCCCCGACCCGGTTCGGACCGCGCACACGGCTACGCACGGGACCTCGGGCTCTAGAGCAGTCGAACGCGGGCCGAGCAGTGTGAAGTCGGCGCCGGCCGCGAGCGCCCGCGAGCCGAGATGCATCACGGCGTTGTGGGAGATGTCGGAGTAAGAGAAGACGACTTCGTCCACCGCCTGGTCGGCGATGAGGTCTTCGAGCGCTTCTTCGGGATGGATCGGGATGCCCTCGGGATACAGCGACCCGGCGAGCTCGACCGGATAGGTCCTCCCCTCGATGCCCGGGATCTGTGTGGCGGTGAACGCGACCACCTCGGACCGGGGATCGTCCCGGTAGCGGACGTTGAAATTGTGGAAATCCCGACCCGCGGCTCCGACTATTACGACCCGGCGCCGCCGGTTCGAGGGCTCTTCCACCATGTGGGCGGCAGCCTATCGGGCGGCGACGGCGCGGATGGGAGGGGCCGGGTGCCCCTTAATCTCACCCGATGGCAGTCAAGCAGAGGCGGCTTACAAAGCGGGGTTCGCAGCGGCGCGAGCAGATCGTCGACGCCGCGCTGAAGCTGTTCGCCGACCAGGGCTATCACGGGACGACGATCGGCGACGTCTGCGATTCGCTCGGCGTGGGCAAGGGGGTCGTCTACTGGTATTGGCGTTCCAAAGAAGCGTTGTTCTCGGAGATCCTTCAGCGCACGCTGCTCGCACTTCGCCGCGAGCAGCAAACTCGTGTCGAAGCCGTCGAAGATCCCGTAGAACGGATCGAACAAGGGATCCGAGCCTCGATCGACTTCTTCCGGAAGAACCCCGGGTACCTCGGGATGATCCGGACCGCCGCGCGCTACGACGAGTTCGCGGGACTCGTCGAGAAGGGCCAACAGATCGTGGTCGCCGATACCGCCAACCACATCAAAGAGGGCATGGCGCTTGGCGAGATCCGAGACGGTGACGCGGAACTGATGGCGCACGGCATCCTCGGATCGGTGTTCCACTTCGTCGAGACGTATTTCGGAACCGAAGACGGTGCCGTCGAGGATCGTCCGCAACTCGCCGACGAAGCCGTTGCGTTCTGCCTCCGCGGGATCCTTACCTAGCCAGACGTTAGCGGCGCGTGTTCGACGCCGCGTTGCGGACGTTCGCGTCTGCTTTCGTCGAACGCACTTCGTCGGGAGCGAGGCGCTCTGCAAGCTCTCTGATGAACAATCCGACGTCGGTGATGATGCCCATCGATTGCCACGAGCCGCGGTCCATCAGCTTCGTGACCGTTGCCTGATTTATGTCGACGCACGCGAGCGGTACGGACGCCGGTAGGCAGTTACCCGTGGCGATCCCGTGCAGCATCGTGCCGACGACGAGGCAGTAACCGATCAGGTTGTCGCCGTCCTTGCCCCAGATGATCTCCCGCAGCCTCCGCTGAACTTCGTTCATGTCGCCGACGACCTCCGGGAGAGGGCCGTCGTCCCGCACGCTGCCCCCGAAGAGGTAGTCGCAGTCGTGCTTGACCAGGTGGTAGACGACGCCGTCGGAGAACAAGCCGTCGTCGATCGCGGCTCTGAACGATCCGTAGCGACGCAGCGCATTGATCGCCCTGATGTGATGCTCGTGCCCATGTTCGGCGGCCGTCCCTTCGGCCAGGTGAACGCCCAAGGAGGTGCCGTAGATATGCGACTCGATGTCGTGCGCGGCCACTCCGTTGCCTGCGAAGAGCGCGTTGACGTATCCGGCGCGGATCAACGCCGAGATGTCCGGCCCGGATCCCGTGTGCACGACCGCGGGTCCGGCCACCCACAGGATCCTTTTCCCCGCGTCGCGCACCGCGCGCATCTGATCGGCAACCGTGTCGAGCAGAAGGGCTTTCGGTTTCTCGCTCGAGACGTCCGACGACATGAATTCGAACGCCTGGCGATCTCCGCCCTGCGGTCTCTCCATCGGGAGGACGCGGATCCCGAGTCCGCGCATGACGATCTGCATGCCTTCTTCCACGTCTGCCATCGGGATGGTGCGCGCGCGGCCGTCTTCGTAGACGATCCCGCAGTCCATCTCGGGGTGTTCGACGCGTATCCACGTGCCGTCTACGCGTATCTCCGTCTCGAGGTTCGTCGTGGAGTAGAAGCCGACCGGGAACGAGCCCCCGATGTCGGCGGTGGCGAGGGTCACGTCCTCTACGGTCTCGGGATTGGCGCCGTGTTGGCGCAGTCTCTCGATCAGCCTCACGAGCGCGGCGTCGTCGACTGCGGTGACCTTGATCCGAGCCAGCGATTCGTCCTCGTGGCGCGTTCCGACGTTGAGCTCGACGATCTCGAACTCGCCCCCCACGCTGACGATCTCATCGAGGACCTTCGGCAGGGTCAGCGAGTCGATGATGTGACCCGCCAGCGTTACGTGCTCAGACGGCAATCCGCGACCTCGCCTTGCTGGTGAACTTGCAGGCGCGTCGTCGTGAGGGTTCCCCGGCCCCCTCGACAACTTTGACGTCTTGCAACCGACCCTCCCTAAAGACCGCCGCTTGACCGATTCTCTATCATCGTGGTCACCTGAATTCGCGGGCCGGGGGGACAGCCCTTAAGAAGCAGGGCAGAGAGAGGCCGAGCGAAGCTATGTATTGGGTATTCAAAGGGATCCTCAAGCCCATCCTCATCGGGCTGTATTCCATCAAACCCGAAGGACGTGAGAACGTCCCGAAGAAAGGGCCCGCGATCATCGCGGCGAACCACCTGAGCTTCCTGGATTCTTTCTTCATCCCCCTCGTCGTTCAGAAGCGCAAGGTCACCTATCTCGCGAAGGCGGACTATTTCAAGAATTGGAAGACCGCATGGTTCTTCAACATGGTCGGCCAGATCCCGACCGAGCGCGAGGGCGGCAAGAAGTCGGAACACGCGCTCAGCGCGGCGCTCGATGTCCTCAAGCAGGGAAAGCTCCTCGGTATATATCCGGAGGGGACGAGGTCACCGGACGGGAGGCTCTATCGAGGCCGGACCGGCGTCGCGCGTCTCGCGTTACAAGCGGGAGTACCGGTGATCCCGACGGGCCTCATCGGGACGTCCGAAGTGATGCCGATCGATCACAAGATCCCTAAATTGACGGGACGGCTGCCGGTACGCGTCCGGTTTGGGAAGCCGCTCGATTTCTCGAGTTATGCCGGACGGGAGCGCGATCGCTTCGCGCTGCGGTCGATCACCGACGAGATCCAGTACGAGATCATGCAGCTGTCGGGCCAGGAGTACGTGGACGAGTACGCATCGAGGAAGCCGTCGGTCCCGCTGCCCGAGTC
>JAHWJK010000135.1 GCA_019348445.1 Actinomycetota bacterium
CTTCCACCCGAAATACACCTTCGACTCTTTCGTCATCGGTTCGTCGAACCGCTTCGCGCATGCGGCCGCGCTCGCGGTTTCGGAGGCGCCGGCAACCTCGTACAACCCACTGTTCATCTACGGTGAAGCGGGACTCGGAAAAACCCACCTCCTCCACGCGATCGGGCGTTACGTCGCCGAATGTCATCCCGACTCGACGATCCAGTACGTCTCGACGGAGCAGTTCCTGAACGATTTCGTCTTTGCCCTGCAACACCGCACGATCCCCGAGTTGCACCGCCGCTACCGCGCGGTCGACCTACTGCTGCTGGATGACATCCAGTTCATCGAGGGCAAGGAGCGCTTTCAGGAGGAGCTCTTCCACACGTTCAACGCGCTGCATCCGCGGAGCCAGATCGTGCTGACTTCCGATCGTCCCCCGAAGAAGATCGCAACGCTCGAGGAGCGCCTCCGTACCCGTTTCGAGTGGGGCCTCATAACCGACATCCAGCCACCCGACCTCGAAACGAGGCTGGCCATCCTGCGTAAGAAGACCGAGACGGATCGGCTGCGGGTCTCCGATGAAGTGATGGACTACATCGCATCGCGGATCCAAACGAACATCCGAGAGCTGGAGGGCGCACTGATCCGCGTGACCGCTTACGCCTCTCTCACACGCTCCGACGTCACTTTGGAACTCGCCCAGAACGTCCTGCAGTCGTTGTTGCCGAACGGGAACGAAGCCCGCGTGACATCCGACCTGGTCATCTCCGTCGCCGCGGACTACTTCGACGTCTCTCCGGAAGAGATCTGCTCCGCGAGTCGTTCGCGCCCACTCGTCAACGCGCGCCAGACTGCAATGTATCTATGCCGCGAGCTGACCGACCTGTCTCTTCCGAAGATCGGTGAGCGCTTCGGTGGCCGGGACCACTCCACCGTGATCTTCGCCGTCAACAAGGTTCGCCAACAGATGCAAGAGCGAGAAAGCTCCTTTGAGCAGGTCCGCGAGCTCACGACTCGCATCCGTCAACAGGCGACCCGCGGCTGATCTGTCGACAACCAGAGATGACTGTTGGAGAACTCACCTCATCGGCAACCTTTCGCGTTCAGCGCGCTGCCGCCGCGCGGCGCGTCCACGCGCTGTCCCATCCCCCGATACCACTCGTGACCAGGCCATTGGGTTCATTGTCAACAGAGCCAACAGCCCCTAGTACTTACGACGAAAAAATCTATAGATCACTACAAGCGTTGTTGTCGAAATCACTTACGAGTGACGGATCCGTAAGAGGATCGAGCGTAGGAATGATCGGGATCGGAGGGATGGATGAAGTTCCGTTGCGAGCGCGATGACCTTCTGAATGGAGTGCAGTTTGCTTCTCGAGCAATCTCGAATCGCGCGACGCTGCCGGTGCTCTCCGGTCTGAAGATCGAGGCTGCCGAAGACGGCCGCGTGTCGTTGGCGGCAACCGACCTGGAGCTGACGATGGAGACGTCGATCCGCGCGGCGGTCGACGAACCCGGTAAAGCGATAGTCCCGGGCCGGCTCTTCGGGGAGATGTCCCGGAGTCTCGGGGCCGGTCAAGTGACGGTGGGAGCCGGCGAGGCCGAGGTGGAGATCGGTTCCGGCCGCGGACACTTCCGGGTCAAGGCTCTCGCGCCGGACGACTATCCCGCCCTTCCTCTCGAAGACCCGACCGGAAGCGACGCATCCGTTGAGGTGGCCGTCGATGCCGGGATCCTGTCGAGCGCCCTGTCGCAAGTCGTGCGAGCTGCATCGGCCGACGAGACGCGCCAGATCCTCACGGGCGTGCTGTGCGAGATCGACGAGGGGTCGCTGACGCTTGCTGCGACGGACTCGTATCGCCTGGCGGTCAGGAAGGTCGACGCGCCCGGAGCGGCCGGTCGTCGAGACGTCGTCCTGCCATCCCGCACGTTGTCGGAACTCGCGCGCGCTCTGGGTTCGGGTGCGTCCGTGACTGCGTCGATCAAAGACAACCTCGTCGCGTTCTCTATCGGTCAGGCCGGCGACGAGGAACAGACGCTCGACGAGGCCACGATCGGATCTCGGTTCATCGAAGGCGAATTCCCGAAATACCGACAGCTGATCCCCGATGGGTATCCCAACAAGCTCGAGGTCGATCGTGACGCGTTGTTGGAAGTCACGAAGCGGGTCGGGCTTCTCGCTCAGAACAACCTGCCGGTGAAGCTGCAACTCGGTAGCGAGCTGGAGGTATCCGCGCATACGCCGGACGTCGGCGAGGGCCAGGAGATCATCGATGCCGACTACAACGGTGAACCGATCGTGATCGCGTTCAATCCACAGTTCCTGCATGACGGTGTGTCCGCCATCCAGTCGCAGCGCGTCACGATCGAAGTGGCCGACGGTCTGAAACCGGCGATCATCAAGGGCGCCGACGAGACCGACTTCACGTATCTCTTGATGCCCGTTCGCCTGTCGTAGACGAACCGCGAGCAGCCGGAGAACGTGCACATCACCGATCTCGCGCTGGAGGACTTCAGGAACTACGCATCCGAAAAGGCGTCATTCGTTCCGGGCCTCAATCTGATCGTGGGACGGAACGCGCAGGGCAAGACGAATCTCCTCGAGGGCGTCCACTGCTTGAGTGGGCTCGGGTCGCCGCGCGGCCCCGATTCTGCACTGGTACGCGAGGGGGCCGAACGTGCATTGCTGCACGGCCAAGTTGTCCGCGCACAGAGAACCGCGACGATCGATATCGAGATCCGGCCGGGGCGCGGAACCAAAGCTCTCTTGAACAAGACCCCGGTCCCGCGCGGCCGAGGACTGACGAGCGTCGTCGTGACCGTTTTCTTCGGCCCGGACGAGCTTTCTCTCGTGAAGGGATCTCCGGACGGGCGGCGCCGGTTCCTCGATGACCTCGCGGTGAAGCTGCGACCCGCTAGGGAGGCAGTGCGGCGCGAATGGGAACGGGTCCTCAAGCAGCGGAATGCTCTGCTGAAGAAGGCACGCGCGGGAGCCGCGATCGAAGAGACGCTCGGCGTCTGGGACGACTCTCTGATCAGAACCGGCGCAACATTGGCCAAGGCGCGCCTCGAGGGGCTCGGAGCGCTGCTCCCCTACGCACGCAAACGGTTCGAGGAGATCGCGGGCCGCGGAACCCTGGAGCTCAGCTACTCGAGCAGTTGGGTCGGAGCCGAGGCCGACTCCGTGGTGGCCGCGGGATCCGTCGACGAATCATGGCTACAGGAGCGGCTGCGCGAGCGCATGGATCATCTTCGGCGCGCCGAGCTCGAGCGGGGGATGTCGCTCGTCGGTCCACAGCGCGATGACGTGATCGTCAAGCTTTCGAGCGGCGGATCGAACGACGTGCTGGAAGCGCGGACATTCGCGTCGCAGGGCGATCAGCGAACCGCCGCGCTCGCGCTCAAGCTCGCGGAACACGACCTCCTCAGTGAGGTGCTCGACGAGCAGCCGATCCTCCTGCTCGACGACGTCTTTTCCGAGCTCGACCCCAAGCGACGAGGTTGGCTCGCAACTGCGGTTAAAGCCATGTCCCAGACGTTGATCACGTCGGCAGAGGCGGGGCCCGAAGACATAGCGGGAGCCGAGCGCGTGATCGACGTCGTCGAAGGGAAGCTGACTACATGAGGGACGTCGCTCGCCTCAAGGACCTTCTCGGTCCGGTCGGCAAAAAGCTACGCGTCGAAGATCCCGCTGCCGCAGGAGCGATCTGGCGGCAGTGGGCGCAGATCGTTGGCGAGGACATCGCGCGCAACGCCGAACCGACCTCTCTGAAGGAAGGTGTGCTGCGGATCAGGACGACGACACCTACGTGGGCAACCGAGATGTCCTACCTCGCCAACGACATCAAGGAGCGCGTCAACGACGCGGTCGGCAGAGAGGTCGTTCGCGAGGTCAAGATCTGGACGTCCCCGGCCCCCATAAAACGCGCCGCCGATGGAGGTCCAGATCACAGCAGCGAAAGGTCGTCTCGGGTAGTAACGAAGCCACGTCCCGAGGACCCGCAGACGGCTTTTCAGAGAGCGTTCCAAGCGTGGTCCAAGAGACGGAACAGCAACGCTCGCTGACCCGCCGAAACTCCTGGAAAAGACCAGCTAGATGCTAAGATTCGAGTCATGAACCCACCGTTTACGTCCCTGACTGGGCGCGCCCACAAAGGCCCCCCGGGGCGGTTTTTGAGGCGGTGGCTAGCAAGGAGGAATCACCTCGGCTAAGGCAGTGAAACCCGCGACCAAAACGCGGGCGAA
>JAHWJK010000040.1:0-9893 GCA_019348445.1 Actinomycetota bacterium
AAGCCACTTCGTTTTCTTCATGTCTTCCTCCTTATCGAGCTCTCTTTGACGAATCACCTGCAGGCAAAGTCATACCGGCGGCCGAGAACACCTCTCCGTCCGAGCCCTTCCACAGAACGACTACGGAACCGGGACCACGGAAGTCCTCGACTCTTATGACCGTCTCTCCGGCGTCCCCGGCGCGGTAGCGACGAAGGTTGTTGTGTGCCTCGACCACGATGACGTCGGCGCGCTCGGCCGCGGGGAGCAGATCGAAGGAAACGTTGAGGTTCTCGTCCTCGACGACGGTGGAGAAAGCCGCCCCGTCATCGGGATCGCCGATACCTGTGACCCACCAGCAGTTCTGCGAACGCAACCGCTCCAGTTCGATCTTGATGACGGGATGTGGGGGCAGGGGGCCGCCGGCGAACGGTTCCGGGAGTTCAGCGATGGTCGAGGTGATGCGATTCCCATAGCGGTTCTCGCCCACGATCGCGACGTTCGTCCACTGCAACATGCTTGCGGCGAACCCGGCGGCGGCGTTCTCCGATCCCCTCAGCACCGACGAACCGCAGACGTGCTCCGACAGCTCTCTGGTCGGATACGGCCAGAACCCGAACTGAGACTGGGACTCCTCGTGGAACGCGCTCATGGGAGCTGCCGCCGCCTGTTGTATGCGCCGCATCGTGGTTGGTTCCCACGACGCGGACACACTGACGAGGCCGAAAGCAACGGCCAGAGCGACGGCGCTTCCTCCTGCAGTCTTGATGAGTCGGCGGCGTCGCGCTCGGCGCAGCGCGCGCCGATAGAGCGACGGCAGTTTCTCGCGTTGCGTTCGCTCGTACTCGCGGCGCACGCGTTCCGCGTGCTCCTTCATTACTTTGTCGAGGTCGATCATGGATGCCTGCTTCCAGGTGGTTCGTCCAACAGGTCCGCCAGGGTCTTGCGAGCGCGGAACAGGTGGGACTTCACGGTTCCGACCGAGCAGTCGAGGATCTCGGCAACCTGCGCGTCCGTCATGTCGTCGAAATAGCGGAGCACGACACACGCGCGCTGGCGTTCGGGAAGTCGCCCGAGTGCATCCCACACATCCAAGCGCGCATCCGAATGCTTCGAGACCCAGTCGCCACTGGCTTCTCTCTCGCTGCGGCGGTGCATGAGAGCGTTCACCTTCTGTTCGAGCCCGCGCCGGCGGAGTTTCCCGCGACAGAGATTGAGAACGATCTTCCGCAGATATGCCGAACGGCGGTCGAACTCTCGGATCCGTCCCCACGCCGAGAACGCCTTGCTGAAGGCCTCCATCACGGTTTCCTCAGCTAGGTGAACATCTCCCAGCATCGCGAAGGCCATGGCCCACAACCGTGGGTACTCCTCATAGAAGACGACCGACAGCTCGCGGCTTCGCTCCGCCGCCCGATCGATACGGTCGTCACTAGCTGCGGTCCGTGCGATCCCCGACATCACTATTTAGACGCCCGGCGAGGGTCGAAAGGTTTACTTCCCCCGAAGAATCCGGGCAAATCGCCGAAGCGGGACTTTGACCTCAGACGCTAAACCTTGCTTGCCTTCTTGCCGATGACTTTTGTAGGTAATCGGTACCAAGGTAGGTACAAGGTGCTGACAAAAGAAGAGCGGAACGCCCTCTGCGTCTGCTCGCACTGCGGCTCTAAGCAGGTCGCGGTCGTCCCCGTTCCGGGTGGATACATCGAGCTCATCTGCGACGACTGCGGTGAGGTCTGGTGGTACGACACCAGCAAGAAGCAGACAGCTAGGGGTTAGACGCAACGCTCCGGCGGACTATCTTGTCTCGATGCCGGACTTGGCCGCAGAGCTCACTTTCGCGCGCGACATCGCACAGCTCGGTGGTCGAATCGCGATGGGCCACTTCGGACACGATCCACAACGGAAGCGGAAGCGCGACGGAACGTGGGTCACGGAAGCCGACTGGGCGGTCGAAGCACAGATCCGCATCCGTATAGCGCGGACGTATCCGGATCACAACATCCTCGGCGAAGAAGAGGGACTGACGGCAGCCGGTGGGGGCGAGCCGATTCCCGGTGCACCGACGTGGGTGATCGATCCGATCGACGGGACGCACAACTACATGCTCGGCATCCCGATCTGGGCGACGCTCGTGGCCTTGCGCATCGACGACGCGAACGTGGTGGGCGTAGCGCATGCGCCCGCGCTCGGTGAGACCTATTACGCGGCTCGCGGCCTCGGAGCCCGGTGGAACGACCGCGCGATCCACGTCGATCCCGTCGCGAGTCTTTCCGACGCCCACGTGATCTACGGCGCGGAGAAGGGATTCGTCGCCGCCGGACTCGGGGACTTCTTCGAAGATCTCGTCGCGTCCTGCTGGCGGGCGCGAGGGTTCGGCGACTTCTGGGGTCACGTCCTCGTCGCCCGCGGCGCGGCGCACGTGATGGTGGAACCGGAGTTATCGCCGTGGGACGTTGCCGCGCTCGAACCGATCGTCACCGAAGCCGGAGGACGGCTTACTCACCTCGACGGCGACGTGTGGCGCGACACAGGCTCGTGCCTCACGACCTGCGCGTCGATCCACGACGACGTCGTCGCACTCGCTAGACATGGTCTTTCAGGAGCAGAGCCAGCTTCCTGAACGCGCGCCCGCGGTGACTGAACGCCAGCTTCTCTTCCAGTGGGATCTCGCCCATCGTGCGCGTCTCGCCTTCGGGGATCACGTGCGGGTCGTAGCCGAAACCAAGCGTCCCGCGCCCTTCCAGGATGATGCGCCCTTCGCAGCTTCCGGCGGCCGTCAGCTCGACGCCGAGCGGACCTACGTACGCGGCGACGCATCGATACCTGCACGTTCGCTTCTCTTCGGGAACGTGGCGGAGCTTCTCGACCAGCTTCCGGTTGTTCTCGATATCCGTAGCAGCCTCGCCCGCGTAACGAGCGGAACGCACGCCCGGCTCACCGTCTAGCGCATCGACCTCGATCCCCGAGTCGTCGGCGATCGCAGGGATCCCGGTGGCGAGGAAGACCGTGCGTGCCTTGACCAAAGCATTCTCCTCGAACGTGTCGAACGGCTCCTCGAGCTCGAGGTCGGGCGCGACGTCGTCGACGGTCAAGAGATCCACATCGGGTAAGAGCTCGGCGACCTGAACGACCTTGTGCCGGTTGCGCGACGCGAAGACGACTCTCACTTCGTTCGGGCGGAACCGATCACTTCTTCCTGGCGTGCCGTCAGCTCCACGATCGCCTTGGTGGCGAGATCGAGCATGACATCGAGCTCGTCGCGCTCGAAAGCCCCGTGCTCGGCCGTGCCCTGGACCTCCACGAGCTTGCCGGCTCCCGTCATCACCACGTTCATGTCGACCTGCGCAGTGGAATCCTCTGCATAGTTGAGATCGGTGCACGGCGTGCCATCGATGATCCCCACGCTGATCGCGGACACGGAATCGATGAGCGGTGACTTCGTCATCTCCCCACGCTCTATGAGGAGGTCGAACGCCAGCGCGGTCGCGACGTACGCGCCGGTGATGGACGCGGTTCGGGTCCCTCCGTCGGCTTGCAGGACGTCGCAGTCCAGCCACACCGTCCGCTCCCCCATCGCCTCCATGTCGGCCACCGCGCGCAACGAGCGCCCGATCAGTCGCTGGATCTCTTGCGTCCGGCCCGACGGTCTCCCCTTGTTCACCTCACGTTGCACGCGTTCCGAGGTCGAGCGCGGCAACATCGAGTATTCGGCGGTCAGCCAGCCCGTCCCTCGGCCCATCATCCAGCGCGGGACCGACGGTTCGATCGTTGCCGTGCAGATCACTTTCGTGTCACCGAACTCGACGAGACAAGAACCTTCGGCGTTCGGCATGAACCCCGGCGTCATCGTCACCGGGCGAAGTTGATCGGCTGTGCGCCCGTCGACCCTCGTCATCGACCGACCTCGATCCTCTTTCCGGGCTCGGCAAGCTCCACGCCCGTCGCGCCGGCTTCACTGACGGCTTCTCGCAACGAGACCTGGTGATCGCGCGTCGGCGGGAGGTGGCTCAGCACCAAGCGCGACGCTCCGACATCGTTCGCCATCCGGCCCGCTTGCGTCGCGCTCATGTGTCCCTCCCACCACGGTCGATCCGAGTCCTGGAACGTCGCCTCACAGATGACGACGTCAGCATCATGACCCAACACGTGGAAGTCGGATGTGGGGCCGGTGTCGGCGGTGTATGCAAGCACCGCTCCATCGTGTTGCAAGCGCAGCCCGCACGTCTGGACCGGATGGTCCATGTCGACGAAAGTCGCCTTGCCGCCGCCGATATCGAGAACGGTGTCGCCGGAGACCGCGGTTAGGTCGAACGTTTGCGCCAGCTCCGTCGAATACGCCGTGATCCGCTCGAGCGTCTCTTCGGGCGCCCACAGCGGGATCGGAACGAGGTCCCGGCCCCCGTAGAGCCTGGCGTGGAAGAACTGGAAGAGATCGATCGTGTGGTCGGGATGGCGGTGCGTCAGAAACATGCCGTTGACGTCGGCGTAGTCCACCGCACTCAGCAGTTTCTGCCACGTCCCCCCGCCCGCGTCCATCCACAACGTGAAGCCGTCCACTTCCACGAGATACCCGGACGCGGCGACATCCGCCGTCGCGTACATCGCGGAACACCCGAGTGGGGTCACTGCAAGCGCCACTACCAGCCTCGCTTCTCGACCGTCTGGAACTCGGGCCCGAGGAAGCGCCGGCCCAGCTCCGAGAACAGTCCTTCTTCACCGGACGAGATGAACTTGTGCGCGCCGGGCTCGTCCGATCTGTTCAAGAGATCTTCTCGAAGCAACGTCGCGTACACCTCGTTCGCGGTCGCTTCAGCGCTCGATACGAGCACCACTTCATCCCCCATGACGTAGCGGATCACTCCCGACAGCAGAGGGTAATGCGTGCAGCCGAGGATCAAAGTGTCGATGCCCGCGTCCTTGAGCGGACCCAGGTAGTCCTCCGCGGTCGCGAGTAACGCATCCGATGTGGTGTCGCCACGCTCGACGAAGTCGACGAACTTCGGACACGCCTGTGATATCAGATCGACGTTCGGGCCCAGCTGCCTCATCGCGGAGTCATAGGCGCGCGACTTCACCGTCGCCTCTGTCGCGATCAGCCCGACGCGGCCATTGTGCGTCGCGCCCAACGCCGCCTTCACTCCAGGTTCGATCACCGTCACGATCGGGACGTCGTAATGCCGTTGCGCTCGGTAGAAGGCGGCCGACTCGGCCGAGTTGCAGGCAACGACTATCAGCTTCACGCCTTCGTCCACGAGCAGGTCGGCTATCTCGAGTGCGAAGTGCCGCACCTCGTCCGGTGGACGTGGACCGTACGGAAATCGTCCCGTGTCGCCGAAATAGACGAGGTCCTCGTGGGGAAGCAGATCGATGACGGCGCGCGCAACGGTCAAACCGCCGAGGCCGGAATCGAACATCCCGATCGGCTGCGACGGCTCGGCTACCACCACAGGGTCTCTTCGACCTGGCTCTCAGCCGTGTCGATGTCTTGCGTCCATGCCTCCGTCGAGAGGTATTTCCACCCGCCATCGGCGAGGAGGCAGACGACGTCACCGCCCGTTCCGTCTTTAGAGAGGCGTTCCGCGACTCGTTGCGCCACCCAGATCACGGCCCCCGCAGAGATCCCCGCGAAGATCCCTTCCCGCTGGAGCAGCTCGCGCGTCCACAGGATCGATTCGCGCGCGCGGACCTTCACCTTCCCGTCGAGGATGTCGGGCTCGAAGATCGGAGGGATGTATCCGTCTTCCAAGGAGCGCAGGCCGTAGACGAGTTCGCCGAGTTCGGGCTCCGCGGCCACCACCTTGATCGAACTGTCGTGCTCTTTGAGACGCCGACCGACCCCCGTCAGCGTGCCGCCCGTGCCGAGCCCGGCTACGAACGCCTTTATCGTCGGGAGGTCGTCGAGGATCTCGCGGGCCGTCCCGTTGTAATGAGCGAGGACGTTCGCGGGATTTCCGTACTGGAACGGCATGTAGTAACGAGAATCCTTCGCCATCTCTTGAGCCATCGCGACGGAACCGTTCGTGCCTTTGTCGCCGGGTGAGAACTCGACCTCTGCACCGAACGCCTTCAGAAGCTGGACCCGCTCGGAACTCGCGTTGTCGGGCATGACTGCGGTGAACCGGTAGCCGCGCATCTTTGCGACCATCGCCAACGCGATCCCGGTGTTGCCGGATGTCGGCTCGAGAAGGATCTTGTCTTTCGTCAGTTGCCCGGACGATTCACCCTCTTCAATGAGGGCGAGAGCGATCCGGTCCTTGACCGACCCCGTTGGGTTCTGACCCTCGAGCTTGACCCAGATCCGTACGTCGTCGACCGGAGACAGGTGTGGGACCTCGACGAGAGGCGTGTTACCGATCGCGTCGAGGATCGACTTGAACTTCACGCGCCTCCGGCAACGGATGGCAGCAAGGACACCGTGTCGCCCTCGCCGACGTTCGTATCGAGCTTCTCCAGGTAGCGAGCATCCTCGTCGTTCACGTACACGTTCACGTAGCGGTGAAGCTCGCCATCGCCCGCAAGCAACTGTTCCTTGAGGCCCGGGTAACGGGAGCCGAGCTGATCGATCAGATCGGCGATCGTTCCGGGCTCGAGCTCGACCGTCGCCTCGTTGCCGGTGAACTTGCGGAAAACGGTCGGGATCTTCACTTCGACTGCCATCTCGACCCCTCCTAGCGGTTTGGATTCCATCGTAGTTGCAGAAGGTTCAACCGGTGATCTCGACCGGGACTTCCTCGATGTCACCGGTCTCGTCCTCCCAGTTCTCCTTGACGATCAGGAACGCTTTGATCTGGGCGGGTTCCTGGGCAACGGACACGATCAGGTACGGGATGTCGCCGACCGCGAGACGCACATCGGTTGGGGACGGATACGCCTCGGTTCGCGTGTGGCTGTGGAAGGGCGCGCCCTCCCAACCCTTTTCGGCAAGCGTGTTCTCGACCGCCAGTTGCTCGCGCGGTTCGAGCGAATATCGCAGCGGGCTCCCCGCCGCGTTCGTCATCCGGAAGACCTTGACGACCTCGCCGTCGAGTAATCCGACCATCCCGCAAGCTTCGTTCGGACGGCCGGTGATGCAATGTTGAACGATCTCGTCGGCGAAGCGCCGCGGGATCCGCAGTGGGTCCGTCACGCGGAGACGACCTCGACGCGCCCGGTGCCGTCACCGACGGCACCGATGACCGTTCCGGTCACGCCCGTCACTGCGAGCTCGCCGAGTAGTTCGGCGGCCTTCGACGGCTCCACCGCCATCAACAGCCCACCCGAAGTCTGTGCGTCGAACAGAACCGCGGTCGCAGCATCGTTCAGGTCGCCGAGATCGACGCGATCCGCCATTGCCTCGAGGTTCCTCTTGCTTCCACCGGGCAACACACCCTGCGCGGCAAGATCGAACGCTTCGTGCAGTACCGGCAGCGACTCGAAATCGATAGTGGCATCGAGCGAGTCGCCGAGCATCCCGAGCAGGTGTCCGATCAGGCCGAAACCCGTGACGTCGGTTGCGGCCTCCACGCCTATGGCGACCATCACCCGTGCGGCATCTGCATTGAGACGCGACATGACGTCGATCGCGATGCGAGCCGTCTCTTCGGATGTATTCCCTTCCTTGATGCCGCTCGAGATGATCCCCATGCCGAGCGGTTTCGTCAGCACCAGCAACGAGCCGGGCGACGCGCCGGTCTTGCGCACGACCCGATCCGGATGAACGGTGCCGGTCACAGCTAATCCGAATTTCGGTTCGGGATCGTCGACAGAATGTCCGCCGACTATCGAAACGTCGGCTTCTTCACATGTGGCACCGGCTCCGTCCAAGACGCGGCCGAGGATCTCGAAATCCAGAGAGCGCGGCCATCCGATCAGGTTCAGGGCCGTGACCGGCGTGCCGCCCATCGCGTAAACGTCGGACAGCGCGTTGGCCGCTGCGATCCGTCCCCACGCGTGCGGGTCGTCGACGATCGGCGTGAAGAAGTCGACCGTCTGGACGATCGCGATGTCGTCGGTGATCTTGTAGACGGCCGCATCGTCGGGTGCGTCCAGGCCCACGAGGAGACGAGGGTCTTCGGTGGTCGTCTTCACGTGACGCAGAACCTGCGCCAACTCGGTGGTTCCGAGCTTGCAAGCTCAGCCACCACCGTGGGAGTACGAGGTCAACCGAACCTCTTCCCGCATCGTCATCACCTCCTCGCGTCCGAGATGACGATCAAGGTTGCCAGTCGACGGCGGTTACGCCTTCCACAGAGGAGATCTCTTCTGCGAGGACGTCTCCGCCGAGGCCCGGCGGCAGCTGGAGTCTGGCTACTAGGTGACGTTCCTCCCCATCGGTGTTGATCTTCATCCCGTCGATCCGGGCGGAGTGGGCCTCGACGACCTCGGTCAGGTCGCTGAGGCGCATCTGCGACGTGAGCTCGATCCGCATCCTGATGTACCCGCGCTTCAGGCGAGGGAACAGTAAGCGTTCGATCTGTTTGAGGACGTACAGGACGAGGAGAGCAGCGGCGGTGACGGCGACTCCCCCTTCGAGGTAGCCGAGACCTACGGCGAGGCCGATCGAGGCCGTCACCCATAACGAAGCAGCGGTGGTTAGGCCTTTGACGGTGATCCCCTGGCGCAGGATCGCACCGGCGCCGATGAAACCGATGCCGGTAACGACCTGAGCCGCGATACGCGTCGGGTCGAACTGAATGATGTCGTCGCCGGTGAAGAATTCGGACACTCCATAGGCGCCGGCCATGGTGAAGAGCGCGGCGCCGAAGGAAACGAGGGCATGAGTCCGCAATCCCGCGGGTTGATCGGAAAACTCTCTTTCCAACCCGACGAGCCCGCCGAGGAGACCGGCCAGACCGATCCTCAGCATCAGTTCGCCGAAGCTGAGGACGGGCGGGGCGGTTTCCATCACTTCACTTCTACCGCACCCCTCATCCCATAGTCGTAATGCCCGGGCAGGTGACAGCCGATGATCAGTTCTCCCGGCGCGCCGAACGTGTAGGTCGTCGTCGCCGTGGCGCCGGCTGCGATCGAGACTTCTCCCGGCTTGTCCCCGTGATGCGCTTCCGTCCCCTGCTCGTGCACCGACTGGACCTCGGCGTCCCCGAGGATGAACTCGTGCGCGATCGGGTCGTCGTTACGGATCACGAACGTGACGGTGGTTCCCGCCGCGACTTCTACCTGTGACGGACGAAACCGACTGTGCTCGATAACGATCTCGATCGAGTCGTTGCTCGACGCGGCTCCCGGAGCGCAGCCGAACGCGAGGCCGGCAAGAGCAGCCGTCACGAGGAACTTCACACCGGCGAGCGCGTGTTGCGGTACGCGATGACTCCCCACAGCGCAACGGCTGCCGCGAGCCACGCCCACACGGGATGCGCCGCCTCTGG
This sequence comes from Actinomycetota bacterium, assembly GCA_019348445.1. Lineage (GTDB taxonomy): Bacteria > Actinomycetota > CADDZG01 > CADDZG01 > WHSQ01 > JAHWJK01. The sequence goes on from JAHWJK010000040.1 coordinate 9,348, forward strand.
GTACGCGGGCAGATCCGGTATCGGGATCTGCAGCCCGGCGGCGAGCGGAGATGGTTGTCCGATCCCGGACGCATCGATCGCGAGGTCGTGCTTCAGATCGCGCGCCTTCGTATCGATCTTCAGATACGAGAACCACATATCCGACGTGGGAAGCCACCCCATCCCCTTGTCGGACGCGAGGTCCTGCAACAGCAAGCGAGACGCGCGCTCGCTGCGTTCCAGGACCATGCCCTTGTTCGAGCCGACGACGGGAGCGGGCAGGATCTCGGGCACGTTCTCGGTCAACAAGAACACATCGGCTTCGACGCGTGCGTCGTCCGGCAGGCCGAGCGTGAGGATGCGAAGTGGCACCCACGGGTTCGGCGTCGGGATCGTGAGATGGATCGGAGTGCCGTCGCCGATCTGCTGGCCCTGGTTCCGGGCGACCTTGGCGTTGAAGCTCGCGGCCATGAATATCGGGCTGCGCGCGGCGTAGAAATCGAGGACCTCGGGAGTGTCCGGCGTCAGCGCGAACCCGTTGTCTTCGGCCCACCTGCCGACCTCGTC
>JAHWJK010000040.1:9993-13234 GCA_019348445.1 Actinomycetota bacterium
TAGGCCGCAAGCGTCGTCGTCTTGACCAGGCTGACGGTGCCGTTCGGGTTGACCAGGCCCCCGCACGCCCACGCGGGTGTAGATCCGATCACCAGGAGCATCGAGCCGGCGACTGCAACGAGGATCTTTCGCACCATCACTTCCCCCTTCGCGTCCACGGTTGACCGTTAGACGGAACGGGAGCTAAGAAGTGTTCCCATGGATGTCTTTCAGTGCCCGGTGTGCGCTCTGAAGTTCCGGTTCTCGTCCGAGCTCGACCAGCACCTCAAGCTCGAGCATCCGAAATTCTCGGCGGAAGACGATCCCGAGGACGAAGCGCTCAGGGATCAGAAACGCAAGAAACGAGACCTACAGCCCTAACCGTTCTGTGCTAACAAACGGCCCCCTCACGGGGGTATTTGTTAGCAGAAAACGGCTAGTGGTAGATGTGGATCAGGTCGCCGATCTCGACCTTGCTGAAGATCCACGTCGCCTGCCACATCGGCACGCGAACGCACCCGTGGCTCGCGTTATAGGTCGGCACCGACGGCCACCCGTGGATAGCGCGGGCGCCGTCGAAGAAACTCGGGTACTTCAGGCCCTTGGACGAGTACCCCGCCAACTTGCTGTCGAAGTCGAACGTTCCGTCCCGCGTCGCACTGCCGGCCCCCGTGGAGACGTGCATGATCGAGATCACCTTGTTCTTCTTCACCCGATACAGCACCTGCTTCGTTTGATCGACCTCGATGTGGTACTTCGGCCACGAGAATTTCGGCTTCGGCACCTTCGGTGACGCGAGTGCCCGCCACGTCGACTCGGTGACGTAGCCGACGCGGGACCGCCCCTGCACCTTGTTGAACGCGATCACGTTGTCGGAGGTCCGATAGTCGAAGTGGCGGTCTGGCGGCGGCACCTTGTAATGCAGCTGCTTCAGCCGGCGTTCGAGGAGCTTCACGTAGATCGAATGCGACCCCGACGACAACGTAGGCAGGGCCGTCGTCGACTTGTTCGACGACGCCGCCGCCGGTTGGTGATCGGCATCATCGTGTCGTGCGACCACCCTGAACCGACCCGGCTTGTCGACGCGGAACTTCGTTCGGAACCAACCTGAAGGCGCGACGTCGACGCGACGGCTCTTGTAGACGTTTCCGGAGCGACGCAGTTCGAGCGTCACGCGACCAGATACGTTGCCCGGCGCGATATCACCCCACGCGCGGACATCGTCGAACAGGCGAACCCGGCCGATGTTCACGTCGATGACCGGTCGCACGCGGATGGGAACGACATCGCTGAGCGTCCCGAGCCATTGCGCCCGAAGATCCATGTTGCGACGCGGCTTCACGAGCTTGACCGAGAACTTGCCTTTCCCGTTCGTCTTGGTCGTTGCGACGCGCCTGCCGTTCTCGTCGAGGATGTGGATCTCCTGGTCGGCGGTAGCCGGTGTGATCTGGCCCGACAGAGTCGGCGACTTCCCGAAATCGAAATGCGTGTCCGATGCCTTCAGCGTGATCGTGGGCGCTCCCTGCGCGAACACCGGCACGGGGATCGCCAGAAGCAGTACAACCAGGACGAACAGAACCAGACGACGCACGCCGCGACTCACGACCTCCCCTTCCCTAGCCTGAGCGCAATATCGCACACGGTCATACCCAATGGAAGCGATTGCGAAGCCCGAAGCGGACGAAGCGAGCCCTCAGGCGCGGGTCTAGGCTGGGCTTTCGACGAAAGGGGACGCCATGCGCCGATCGATCCTTCTGCTCGCCACCGTTGTCTTCTTCATCGCCTGCGGGCAGCCGTCGCAGCCACTACCGATCGAAGCGACGGCGGAAAAGACGATCGCCCAAGGGACTGCGAAGACGTACACGAAACAAGTGATGGCGTTCGAGAACGAATCTCAGGGCACATTGACGATGGAAAGCAACGGCGTCATCGACTTCGAGACGCTCACCCAAGAAGCGACGATGACGGCGTCCGGCGAGGGAGGTCAGGCCGAGGCGATAGCGGCGGAGATGGGGACAACGAAGCTCGTCTCTGAGGGGTTGGTCGCCTACTTCCAGAGCGCTCTCTACGACAGGTTCCTCGAGCCTGGAACCGAGTGGGTGAAGCTCGACCTGCAGGCAGCCGGCGAGAAGATGGGGATGGACCTCGGATCGCTCACTCAAGTCGGCTCCAACGATCCGACGCAGCAGTTCGACTACCTCATGGGCATCGAAGACATCGAGGAGGTCGGAACGGAAGACGTTCGCGGAGCCACTACGACTCATTACCGTGGGACCGGCTCGTTCGACGCCGCGAAAGAGGAGCTCCCCGATGATGCAGCCGAGACCATCGAACGCATTCAAGAGATCATGGACATCGACTCCTTCGACATCGACATCTGGATCGACGACGAAGGATTGACCCGGCGGATGAGTTTCGTCTACGACCGGATCCCGATGGGTACGACCGTAACCGACGGGTCGTGGACGATGCTCATGGAGTACTACGACTTCGGGACGAAGCTCGACGTCGAGATCCCACCCGATGAGGAAGTAACGGACTTGCTGGAGGTCATGTCCGAACGCGACGACGTCTAGCGTCGCCGCGGCTCGGGAGCCGCGACGCAACCGGGATCTCGACCCAAGAGTTCGAGGCCTCTGAGATCGCCCGCTCCTAAACGAGCCTCGCCGGCGGTCACGTCCGGGTACATCACCTGGTTGTCGTCGTCGACGTGCGCGAGACCGACGAGGTGCCCGAGCTCGTGGAGCGCGACGTCCCCCCAGCTATCGCCCAGTTCGAAGCCCGACAGCAGCTTCGCGTCGGCATTGAACGTCACGACTCCCGTCACGTAGACGAAGTCGCCGCGGTCATTCTCCACGTACGTGCTTCCCGCGGCTCCCACAGCCTGATCGTCCGGTTGCAACAGTTGCTCGGGCGGGACCCAGCCGAACAGGATCGGTGCCCATCGACGGGTGCCATAACTCTGCGGTTGATGGATCGGCCGCTCCTCCGATGGCACTTCCTCGGTGTATCCCACGAACACAAAGTCGACCTTCATCGCGTCTTCGAACAACTCGATGGCTTCTTCGAGATCTTCGACGGCGCCGGCAGGGGCCATGTCTCGATTGATCACATACCGAAGTGGCGAGCAGGGGTCGTACCGGACCGGATCCGACGAACCGGGCTGCGTCTGGAGAAACGCGTACGCATCCGGGTCGCCTGCCGAGCGGAGCACGCTCGGTGCAACGCTGAAGAGCGCGTTCGCGCCGAACGCGATCGCAAC
>JAHWJK010000136.1 GCA_019348445.1 Actinomycetota bacterium
TTTCAAGGATCAGCTGCCGGACATCGATCCGGACGAGACGCAGGAATGGCTCGAAGCGCTCGATCAGGTGATCGATAGCTCGCCGGCGCGAGCGCGGTTCCTGATGCACCGGGTCCTTCATCACGCGCGGTCGCGTCAGATCGGGCTCCCGTCGATGGTCTCTACCGACTACATCAACACGATCGCTCCGGAGGAGGAGCCTTACTTCCCCGGCAACGAGGAGATCGAGCTCAACATCCGCCGGATCATCAGATGGAACGCCGCCGTGATGGTGTCGCGGGCGAACAAGAACAACGAAGGCATCGGCGGCCACATCTCGACCTATGCATCGGCCGCGTCGCTCTACGAGGTCGGCTTCAACCACTTCTTCCGGGGGCGCGACGCGGAAGGTGGGGGCGACCAGGTCTTCATCCAGGGTCACGGCGCGCCCGGCATCTACGCGCGCGCGTTCCTGGAGGGGCGGCTGACCGAAGATCAGCTCGAGCACTTCCGTCAGGAGGTCGGGGGCCGCGGTCTCCCGAGCTATCCGCACCCTCGTCTGATGCCGCGGTTCTGGGAGTTCCCGACCGTGTCGATGGGGCTCTCGCCGCTGAATGCCATCTACCAGGCGAGGTTCAACCGCTACCTCCATCACCGCGGCATCAAAGACACATCGCGTCAGCGCGTGTGGTCGTTCATCGGCGACGGCGAGATGGACGAGCCCGAATCCATGGCGGCTCTCGCGATCGCGGCGCGCGAGCGGCTCGACAACCTCATCTTCGTCGTGAACTGCAACCTGCAGCGGCTCGATGGCCCCGTCCGAGGCAACGGCAAGGTCATCCAGGAATTCGAATCCATCTACCGCGGTGCGGGGTGGCACGTGCTCAAGGTCGTCTGGGGTCGCGAATGGGACGAGCTGCTGGCGCGCGACACCGACGGCGTCCTCGTCAATCAGATGAACACGAAGCTCGACGGACACTTCCAGAAGTACGCGGTCGAGTCGGGCGAGTACATCCGTAAAGACTTCTTCGGCCCCGACCCGCGGCTGCAGGAGATGGTTGCGCATCTGTCGGACGACGACCTACGGAGGCTGCGGCGCGGCGGCCACGACTACCGCAAGCTGTACGCCGCATACCGGACTGCGGTCGAGCTGAAGGACGCGCCCACCGTGATCCTCGCCAAGACCGTCAAGGGATGGGGCCTCGGTCACTCCTTCGAAGGACGCAACATCACGCACCAAGCGAAGAAGCTGTCGGAGGAAGAGCTGCGCGTGTTCCGGGACCGTCTCGAACTGCCCATCAAGGACGAGGACATCACGGAAGGATGCGCGCCCTACTACCACCCCGGCCCCGACTCGGCGGAGGTGCAGTACCTGCTCGCTCGGCGGCACGCGCTCGGAGGGTTCGTTCCGGAGAGGCGCGTGGCCGGGACCGGGATCGATCTTCCGAAAGAAGACCTCTACGAGGAGTTCAACAAGGGGACCGATCAGAACGTCGCAACGACGATGGCGTTCGTTCGCGTGCTGCGAAAGCTTCTTCGCGACAAGGAGATCGGCGAGCGCGTCGTCCCGATCATCCCGGACGAGGCGCGCACGTTCGGGATGGAGTCGCTGTTCCCCGACTTCAAGATCTACTCCCCGATAGGCCAGCTCTACGAGCCGGTCGACGCGGCCCACCTTCTCGCTTATAGGGAGAGCAAGGACGGCCAGATCCTCGAAGAGGGCATCACGGAAGCCGGATCGATGGGTTCGTTCACCGCAGCCGGAACTTCGTATGCCACGCACGGCGAACCGATGATCCCGTTCTTCATCTTCTATTCGATGTTCGGGTTCCAACGCATCGGCGACTTCATCTGGAGCTTCGGCGATCAGCGCGGGCGTGGGTTCCTGCTCGGCGCGACGTACGGACGCACCACTCTCAACGGCGAAGGGCTGCAGCACCAGGACGGGCACTCGTTGCTTCTGGCGACGACCAACCCTGCCTGTCTGTCCTACGACCCCGCGTTCGCGTACGAGATCGCGCACATCATCCGCGAGGGCATGCGCCGCATGTATGACGAGAACGAGGACGTCTTCTATTACATGACGCTCTACAACGAACCCCACCCACAGCCGAAGTTGCCGGACGGGGTCGGGGAGGGGATCCTCAAGGGGCTGTACCGGTTCCGGCCCGGAACCGACGGCAAGAAGCACCGCTCGCAGATCCTCGCGTCGGGCAGCATCATGCAGCAGGCGCTCGCTGCGCAGGAGCTCCTGGCGAACGAGTTCGATGTCGCGGCCGACGTATGGAGCGCGACGTCATTCCAGCAACTACGCGTCGACGCGGTCGAGACGGAGCGGTGGAACCGGCTCCATCCGGAGGAAGCTCGCCGAGCGCCCTACGTCACGAGGATGCTCGAATCCGCGGAAGGCCCTGTGATCGCAGTCTCGGATTCGATCAAGCTGGTGCACGACCAGATCGCGCGGTGGGTCCCGCAACCGTTCGTTTCACTCGGCACGGATGGCTTCGGCCGGAGCGACAACCGCTCGGCTCTGCGGCGTCACTTCGAGGTGGACAAGGAGAGCATCGCGGTCGCGACACTCGCCGCACTGGCCGAATTCGGCGACGTGAAACCAGAAGTCGTATCCGAGGCCATCAAGCGCTTCGGGATAGACCCCGAGGCCACGTCTCCCTTCTTCGCTTAACTCGTCAGACCGGGAACGACGGCACCCGACACCGTTAGGCGACGCGCTCGCTCTTCCTGGCGCGCGGTTACGCGCGCTACGAACAGGATGGTGAGGATGCTCGCCGCACCCCAGACGATCTCGGCGAAGATCCAGCCGCGCGCGAACGACATCAAGTCCCCGGTGGTCGGCGTCTCGTTCTGGCCCATGGCGATGAACGGCACGTTCGACGTGAAGTTCGAGATGATCCACAGCGCCCACCACCACCCAACGAGGGCACTTACCGGGCGCACCTTCCACGGCGTGTCGACCGCTTCATGCATCTCCGGGTCGCTTGCCTTCCAGACGTCGCACGCGATCTGAGCCGGCCGCCAGTAGCCGAGGATCGGAACGAACCACGCGCCGACTGCCCACCCCGGCGTGAAACGCAAGTTCCGTGCCCCCAGTGCGGGGAGGTTCCGATAGGCGCGACGGAACCAGACCAGGAAGATGATCCCCGCGACGAGCAGTATCGCGAGCTCGCCGAATATCGATACGCCGATCATGGCTGCTCTGGAATCCGCTTCCTCCTGCGTTACGAACCCGCCTCGATCGACCTTGCCGGCAAGGTCCAGGACAGACAGCGCCGCGAAGATGCCGATCAGGTGAAGACCGAGCCCGATCGCCAGCATCGTCAACAGCGGCCGCGCGGCTCCACGCGGCGATCTGAACCGTTCGATCTCGTAGTTCGCCTGTGGTGAGGGAGGCTGCACGTCTGCCGGAGACGGAGGCGGCGGGGGCGCGGATTGCTCTTTCCACTCAGCCGCCGCGGCGTCCCATTTCAGCCATGTGCCGTCGGCGCCCTGCTGATACCACTGGCCCTGACGGAAGACGGGTTCGGTCACGATTCCCCCTGGCTAATCTGTAGCTATGACCGAGACATTCCGAACTCCCGACGAACGTTTCCAGAACCTCGCCGGTTTCTCGTTCGAACCACACTACGTCGAGCTATCCGGTGACCTCGCCGGTCTGCGCATGCACTACCTAGACGAGGGGGAGGGCGAGACGATCCTGTTGCTGCACGGCGAACCGACGTGGGCGTATCTCTATCGAAAGATGATCCCTTCGCTCAGCGCCGTCGGTCGCGTCGTCGTCCCGGACCTGATCGGGTTCGGTCGTTCCGATAAGCCGATCGATCGAGACTGGTACACCTACGACCGCCACTGCGACTCGCTCGTGCAGCTGATCGAAGCCCTCGACCTGCGCGACATCACGGTGGTGGTGCAGGACTGGGGCGGCCCGATCGGTTTGCGCGTCGCGACCGAGCACGAGGATCGTTTCGCGCGCCTCGTCATCCTCAATACCGGGATCTTTCGTCCCGGTCCTCGGTGGCCGACGGAAGGGTTCTTGAAATGGCGCGCCTTCGCCGAGAAGAACCCGGATCTACCGATCGGGTTCATCCTCCAGGGCGCCACGTCGACGCAACTGTCGGACGACGTGATCCGCGCCTATGAAGCTCCGTTCCCGACGGCCGAATCCAAAGCGGGGGCCGCGCAGTTCCCGTTGCTCGTGCCACTCA
>JAHWJK010000041.1:0-9385 GCA_019348445.1 Actinomycetota bacterium
AACCCGCGACCAAAACGCGGGCGAAGTCGTCGTACACGGCGCAAGACATCACGGTTCTCGAAGGGCTCGAACCGGTCCGGCAACGGCCGGGCATGTACATCGGGTCCACGGGTCCGCGTGGGCTGCATCATCTCGTGTACGAGGTCGTCGACAACGCGGTCGACGAAGCGATGGCGGGCTACTGCGACCGGATCATCGTCGAACTCCTCGCCGACGGAGGGTGCAAGGTCACCGACAACGGCCGAGGCATCCCAGTCGACACCATCAAGAACGGCCCGCAGAAAGGCAAGCCCGCGGCCGAGGTCGTCCTAACCACCCTCCACGCCGGAGGGAAGTTCGAGGGCAAGGGCTATCAGGTCTCCGGTGGTTTGCACGGCGTCGGCGTGTCGGTCGTCAACGCGCTGTCGGAGCGCCTCGTGCTCGAGATCGTTCGCGACGGCAAGCAATGGTTCCAGGAGTACGAACGCGGCAAGCCGAAGGCGAAGCTGAAGGCCGTAAAACCGGCGAAGCGAACCGGCACCACCGTCACGTTCTGGCCCGATCCGCAGATCTTCACCGACGAGATCGAGTTCAAGTTCGACACGCTCGCGCAACGTCTCCGAGAGATGGCGTTCTTGAACAAGAGCCTCGAGATCCGGCTCATCGACCACCGCGTCGAACCTCAGGCAGAGGAGACCTTCAAGTACAACGGCGGGATCATCGACTTCGTGAAGCACCTGAACGCCGCCAAGGAGTCGGTGCACAACCGCGTCATCTACTTCGACGCGAAGGGCGACGGGCACGAGGTCGAGGTCGCCATGCAGTGGAACGCGACCTTCAATGAGGCCGTCTTCACGTTCGCGAACAACATCAATACTCACGAAGGCGGGATGCACGAAGAGGGCTTCCGCAAGTCCCTCACGAAAGTGATCTCGTCCTATGCCCGTAGCAAGCAGATCCTCAAGGACAAAGACGACAACCTCATCGGAGAGGACTGCCGGGAGGGTCTGACGGCGATCGTCTCCGTCAAGCTACGCAGCCCGCAGTTCGAGGGCCAGACGAAGACGAAACTCGGCAACACGGAGATCCGGTCGTTCGTCGAGCGCGAGATGAACAAGCGCTTCGCCGATTTCATGGAAGAGCATCCGGGCGAGGCGCGGGCGATCTGCAACAAAGTCATGTCCGCCCAGCGCGCGCGTCTCGAAGCTCGTAAGGCGCGCGATCTGGTTCGGCGCAAGTCGTTGCTGGAGAGCTCTGCACTTCCTGGGAAGCTTGCCGACTGTCAGACACGCGATCCCGACAAGGCGGAGCTCCTGATCGTCGAGGGAGATTCGGCAGGCGGTACCGCGAAGAGCGCACGGCAGAGAGAGTTCCAGGCCGTGTTGCCCCTACGAGGAAAGATCCTCAACGTCGAGCGTGCTCGACTCGCGAAGATCCTCGAGAACAAAGAGATCCAGAACATCGTGACCGCAGTCGGCACCGGGATCGGCGACGAGTTCGACATCGAGAAGTGCCGCTATCACAAGATCATCTCGATGGCCGACGCCGACGTCGATGGTTCACACATCAAGACGCTCTTCCTCACGTTCATGTTCCGCTACATGCCGGAACTGATCGACGCGGGTTACGTCTACGTCGCCCAACCGCCTCTGTACCGAGTGCCGTACAAGGGCAAGGTCCACTACTTCAAGAACGACGAAGAGCTCGAAGCCTTCCGGGCCGAGAACAACGGTTCACGGATCGATCCGCAACGTTTCAAAGGTCTCGGTGAGATGAACGCCGACCAACTGTGGGAGACGACGCTCGACCCCGAGAACCGGCGGCTGTTGCGCGTCACCATGGACGATGCGGCACTGGCCGAAGAGATCTTCTCGACCTTGATGGGTGAGGACGTCGAATCGCGCAAGAACTTCATCCAGAAGAACGCCAAAGACATACGGTTCCTCGACATCTAGATGTAGGAGGCCGAAGACTCACGTTGTCGTTCGACCCGCCCACCCTCATAGGACCTTGATGCATGGCTGATCGACCTTTCCAAGACAAACTCCCCCCAGGTAACGAGCCGCCCGGCGGCATCGAGCTGATCTCGCTCGAGGACGAGGTCCAGGCGAGTTTCCTCGAGTACGCGATGTCGGTCATCGTGTCCCGCGCGCTTCCGGACGTGCGTGACGGTCTCAAGCCGGTGAACCGGCGCATCCTCTACGCAGCTTTCGACACCGGACTTCGCCCCGACCAGCGCTACCGGAAGTGCGCGGCCTTGGTAGGCGAGGTCATGAAGACCTACCATCCGCACGGTGACCAGGCGATCTACGATGCGCTCGTTCGTCTCGCGCAGGATTTCTCGATGCGCAACGTCTTGATCGATGGGCAGGGCAACTTCGGTTCCGTCGACGGCGATCCACCGGCCGCAGCGCGATACACGGAGTGCCGGCTGTCCCGTCTCTCGATGGAGTTGCTGCGCGACATCAACGAAGAGACCGTCGATTTCGGTCAGAACTACGACGGCGAGAGCCTCGAGCCACTCGTGTTGCCGGCGCGGTTCCCCAACCTCCTCGTCAACGGCTCCACCGGGATCGCGGTCGGGATGGCTACGAACATCCCGCCGCACAACCTGAACGAGGTTTGCGACGCCGTCATCCACATCCTCGAGAACCCGGAGGTCGCCGAGGACAAGGACGCGATGCTGAAGACGTGCATGAAGTTCGTGAAGGGACCGGATTTCCCCACCGGTGCGCTGATCGTCGGAAAGCAAGGTATAGAAGACGCGTTCAGGACGGGTCGTGGGTCAGTCAAGATGCGCGCGGTGTGCGAGGTAGAGGAAGGTCCGAAGGGCAACCCGCGGATAGTCGTGACGGAACTTCCGTATCAGGTCAACAAGGCGCGCCTTGCCGAGAAGATCGCGGAGCTCGTCAACGCGAAGGACAAGAAGCTCGAAGGCATCGCCGACCTGCGCGACGAGTCGAACCGTGACGGCATGCGTTTCATCATCGATCTCAAGAAGAACGCGGTTCCACAGGTTGTGTTGAACCAGCTCTACAAGCGGACGCAGCTGCAGGACAACTTCGGAGTCAACATGCTCGCGCTCGTGGACGGCGTTCCGAGGACGCTGAACCTCGCCGAAGTCGTCGAGGCATACATCACGCATCAGATCGACGTGATCGTTCGGCGCACGCGCTACCGCCTCCGCAAGGCCGAGGAGCGTTCGCACATCCTCGAGGGGCTCATCATCGCCCTCGATCACATCGACGAGATCGTCGCGTTGATCCGTGCAGCTGCCGACACGGAAGAAGCACGCGGTGGTCTCATGGCTCGTTACGGTCTCAGCGAGGTGCAGGCGCAGCACATCCTCGACATGCCTCTTAGACGCCTTACGGCGCTCGAGCAGGACAAGATCCGCGCCGAGCACGCCGAACTGCAGGAGACGATCAAGGACCTCAAAGACATCCTCGCCAATCCGGCGCGCGTCCGCAGGATCATCGCCGACGAGCTTCGCCAGCTAAAGGAGAAGTTCGGCGACGAACGCCGTTCGCGGATCGTCCCGGACGAGGGCGAGTTCGATATCGAGGACCTCATCGCCGATGAAGACCTGGTCGTCTCGGTCTCGCGCGATGGATACATCAAGAGTGTCCCTCTCGAGTCGTACAAGCGCCAAGGTCGGGGGGGCCGCGGCGTCAGGGGAGCGGCTCTCAAAGAGGGCGACATCGTCGAGCACCTGATCAAGACGACCGCTCACGCGTATCTCTTGCTGTTCTCGAACACGGGCCGCGTCTACCGTTTGAAAGCGCACGAGATCCCCAAGCGCGACCGAACGGCGCGTGGGACGGCCGTCGTGAACGTCGTGCAGATGCGGCCCGACGACCGCGTCGCTGCCGTCATCGACACACGGGATTACGAGACCTTCCGCTATCTCCTGATCGCGACCAAACGGGGGATGGTGAAGAAGACTGCATTCCGCGAGTACGACTCGTCGCGCCGGGAGGGCATCATCGCCCTGAACCTGCGCGAGGGCGACGAGGTGGTCCGCGTCGTGCCGACGTCGGGCAAGGACGACGTGCTCCTCGTCACCCGCAAGGGCAAGGCGATCCGGTTCAAGGAGGAGCACGTTCGTCCGATGGGTCGCACCGCTACCGGCGTGATAGGGCAGCGGTTAGACGAGGACGACGAGGTCGTCGCCTGTGATGTCATCTCGGCGGGAGAGGAGCTCCTCGTCGTAACCGAGTTCGGCTACGGAAAGCGGACGAAGCTCTCGGAATTCCCGCGCAAAGGCCGCGGCGGCAAAGGTGTGATCGCCGCGAAGCTGACGAAGCCGCGCGGCCAACTCGTGGGCGCCGTGGTCGTCAATCCCGACAACGAGGTCTTCTTGATCTCGGACGACGGAGTGGTCATCAGGATGCAGATCAAGACGATCTCGCGGCAGGGACGTCCTGCAACCGGAGTCCGCGTCATGGATCTGGGCGCGGGCGCTCGGGTGTCGGCGATCGCTCCCGTGGTGGGTGAGTCCGAGGACACCGGCCAGACGTCGCTGACGTAGGCGCGACGTTCCGGGTAACTCGTCCGCTTTTCACACATACTCTTCATATCGAGCGAGCGACGGGATAACCGATGTCTTCTAGACGGGATGATCCAAATGCTTTCCCCGGAGGGGCGCGGCAGCCGCGGTTGCGCCCCGAAGCGGAAGTCGGTCCCGCATCGGGAGGTCACCTAGGCCCGGAGGTCCATGCAACGGGCCCTATGTTCCAGGGTGCCGACGTGCCGCCGCGCTCGGCGCGCGAGTCGACCGAGAAGCTGCCGCGTGCCGAATCGGAGAGGACGCGCCGGAGCTCGGCGGAAGCGGCACGCCGGAGGCGTCCCACCATGCGTCGCGTGCGGCGGACGCTTAGACATGTCGACCCGGTCTCGGTGTTCAAGCTGTCGCTGTTCTTCTACGCCATCGGACTGATCGTGTGGCTCGTGTTCGTCGCGATCCTCTACTCGATGGTCGAGGCGACCGGCGTCTTCGATTCCATCGAAGACGTGAGTCGCGGTCTGGCACTGGGATGGCGCGTAGAGATCGATCTCTGGTTCGTGGAGAAGTGGGCGTTGTTGATAGGGCTGATCTTCTGGATCCTGTTATCGCTGACGAATCTCGTCATCTCGTTCCTCTACAACATCGGCGCCGACACGATCGGTGGCATCAAGATGACGTTCGTGGAAAAGGACGACTAGACCGGCGCCGGATCCAGTCGCGCGACGCGGATCCCGCGCTGTGCGATCGCGTTGAGGAACGTCGTCGGGTCGAACGCTTCTTCCGGAACGAGGACTCCGTGCTTGGTTGTCCCGGCCGCGAGTTCGTGGGCTGCACGTGCAACAGGAACGGCCGCGAGGTTCGCGAGATGGTCGACCACGCCGAGCGAGATCGTGACCGGTCTGCCGTCGGAGCGGCCGCGAACGTCCACCCGCGCCGCGGTCCACGGGGCGCCCCGAGGAGGGAGCGCCTCGACGACCGGCCTCAGCGGCTCGGACATCTTCATCCACAAACGGCGGCGCTTCTCGGTCGCAAGTAGCCCTGTTGCTGCCGACGCGCGGATCACGTCCATAGCGGCTCGCTCGGTGAGGCCGATGCGGAACCGCAGCGACCGCAGCCCCGGGTAGACGTCCGGCACTGTGGCTATCTCCGGGTGGCCGCTCCTGAAGGTCTCGACCCACCCAACGGGGTCGGGGAAGTACACGAGACGGGGAGCGGTGCCGGCACGTCCCGCCTCGATCGAGTGGTCCGAGAGTGCTACGGCCGGCTCCGACATCTGGGCCAGGAAGTGCAGGGTCGTCGCATCACCCGCGCTGTCCGCGGACGACGCGGCGACCGCGATGTCTATCTCCTCGACATCGTCGACTTCGGCTGCTGCGATCGCGATCAGGACATTCGTCAGGCCGGGGCTCAGCCCGCAACCGCTGACGATCGTGACGCCCGCGTCCCGCGCGGCGTCGTGCATCGAGCGCACGCGGTGGGTAACGGAATGGTCATCGCAGAGTGACACGTAATGGGTGCCGGCGTCGATCAACGCTCGGACCGCATCCACCTCGTACAGGTAGTGGGGGCCCGCGGCGCAAACGACGACGTCCACCGCACGTGCTAGGGAGACGAGCCGGCTCGGATCGTGCAGGTCGAGGGCTTCGGCAGTGACGCGGTCCGTTCCGAAGAGCGAAGCGGTCCTCTCCGCGCGACCGTTGTCGCGTCCGGTGAGTACCAAGCGTTCGACTTGTTCCGACTGCGCAAGTTCGGAGGCGACGCGCCGCCCGACGGCGCCGGTCGCCCCGACCACGAGGACCTTCATCGCTGCGAACGGAACTCTTCGGGTGGCACCTCGCGCCACTGACCCTCCGGCAGCGGGAGCTTCGAATGCGCCAGGAGGCGCCCGAGCCACGCACCGAACCCACCGAGTATGACGAGCACGAGGACACGTACAAGCTTCACGACTCGGACTTTAGCGGGCGTACGACGCCTAGGATGCGCTGTCGTTGGTCAGGGAGGGGCGATGGCGGACTCGATGATCTCGCTGCGTAACGTTTCGAAGCGTTTTGCGAACTCGACCGATGCAGCGGTTGACGATCTATCGATGGACGTGTACGCGGGGGAGACGGTCGTCCTCGTCGGTCCTTCCGGTTGCGGCAAAACGACGACCATGAAGATGATCAACCGTCTCGTCGAGCCGACCTCCGGGACGATCGTGGTGGACGGCACTGATGTTCGGAAGCAGGATCCTGTCGAGCTACGCCGGGGTATCGGTTACGTCATCCAGAGCATCGGCCTGATGCCTCACCGAACGATCGCATCGAACATCGCGACGGTCCCAAAACTCCTGGGCTGGGACGCGGCGAGGATCTCCGATCGCACGCGCGAGTTGATCGCGATGCTCGATCTCGATCCCGGGCTGCTGGCGCGCTACCCAAGCGAGCTGTCCGGCGGTCAGCGGCAGCGCGTCGGGGTCGCGCGTGCTCTCGCGACCGACCCTCCGGTGATGCTGATGGACGAGCCGTTCGGAGCCGTCGATCCGATCGTGCGCGCGCGTCTTCAAGATCAGTTCCTCGAGATCCAGAAGAAGCTGAATAAGACGATCGTCTTCGTCACCCACGACATCGATGAGGCGATCAAGCTCGCCGACCGGATCGCGATCCTGAACACGGGTGCGTCTATCGAACAATTTGCTCCTCCGGAGGAGATCCTGCGCGAGCCCGCGAACGACTTCGTCGAGCGCTTCGTCGGCGCCGAACGTGGACTGAAGCGGTTGGCCTTGATCAAGGTCTCCGAGATCCAGATCGAACAAGGCCCCGTCTGCTCACCGCGTGATTCCGTCGCCGACGCGAACGAGGAGATGGAGAGGTTCGGCTTCGACTGGGTAAGCATCGTCGACGACGGGGAGTTGTTGGGGTGGATAGGTCAGCGTGATCTGGAAGGGCGGCCGCGGCTGACCGACATAACACCCCGCCCCTTCAGCGCGTACGTCACGAAGGAGAGCACCCTGCGTCACGCGCTCGATTCGATCGTGTCGTCTCGCACCCAGGTAGCAGTCGTCGCAGAAGAAGGCCAACGGTATGCCGGGATCCTGACTTTGGAGCGGATCTCGCGGGAGATCGTGTCGTGAGCGATCTCTTCCGGTGGGACTGGGTCCTGGACCATCGTGACGATGTCTGGCTGGCTCTCGGCGAGCACATGTGGCTGACGTTCTTGGCGGTCGCGATAGGCCTGGCTATCTCCGTTCCGACCGGTATCTTCGTCTCGAGACACCGGAAGCTCTACGGACCGGTCACCGCACTCACCGGATTCCTCTACACGATCCCGAGCCTCGCCCTGTTCGCGTTCCTGACTCCGGTGACGGGTCTCTCCACGACCACCGCAGAGATCGGGCTCGTCAGTTACACGCTGTTGATCCTGATCAGGAACGTCGTCGCGGGACTCGACGGCGTATCGCCGGATGCCAAAGAGGCGGCTCGCGGGATGGGGTACACCGACCGGCAACTGTTATGGAAGGTCGAATTGCCGTTGGCTCTTCCGACGATCGTTGCGGGACTCCGGATCGCTACCGTGACAACGATCGGGTTGGTCACCGTCACCGCGCTGATCGGAAAAGGCGGTGTCGGCTACTTCATCCTGTTTGGGCTGAGTAGGTCCTTCTCGACCGCGATCATCCTGGGCGCGGTTCTCGCGGTCGCACTCGCGGTCGTGTTCGATGTCCTGTTGCTGAGGAGCGAACGGCTCCTGGTTCCGTGGACGCGGAGCTCGGAAGAGCGGCCTGCATGATCGACGAGCTGTCGACGTTCTTCAGAGAGACGCCGGACGTCGGCGCGATCGTGCTTCGGCACCTGCAGCTGTCGTTCGTCCCCGTCGTAGCGGCCCTCGCGGTCGCGCTCCCGGTAGGGCTGTTCATCGGTCACGCGCGGCGGTTCGAATTCATCACGGTGACGCTTGCAAACCTGGGGAGGGCGATCCCGTCGTTCGCGATCCTGTCGCTCGCGTTGATCCCGGTGATCCGGCTCGAGATCGAGGATTTCGGATTCTGGACGACTTTCGTGGCGCTGTTCTTCCTGTCCCTTCCCCCGATCGTGGTGAACACCTACACCGGAGTGAAGAACGTGGACGAGGATCTGCTCGAGGCCGCGCGAGGCCAGGGCCTATCCGGTGCGCAGGTCCTTCGTTCTGTCGAGGTACCGCTGGCGGCTCCATTGATCGTCGGCGGCATCCGCACCGCCGCGGTGCAATCGGTGGCAACGGCCACGCTCGGAGCGCTTGTCGCGGCCGGGGGACTCGGGGACCCCATCGTTTTCGGTTTCCGAGCCAGTGACGATCCCTCGCTGATCGGCGGGGCGTTCCTGGTCGCGCTGCTCGCGATCGGGAGCGAGGCCGTCTTCGCGGTCATCCAACGGGTCGTGCGGCCCCGCGGCGCCTCCCGCGACACGACGATGCGGCCGATCCAGGATCTGGCGGACGTGCGCCGCCCCGTCGAATCGTCTCCCGCCGCGTGAGAGCTGGTGTACGCGTAGCGGGCCGGTACGCGTAAGGTCGTGCAGTTATCCGAGGGGGCGAGTGACGTCCCCGCGACTGGAGAGAGGAGCTACCCATGCGGAGATTCCGCAGCACCGTCCTTGGGGCGGCCCTCCTCGCGCTCATGCTGCTCGGAGCGTGTGGTGGACCGGGTGGGGACGAACCATCGGACGACGCCGGTGGGGGCGGCGATAAGCCCACACTGACGGTCGGGTCCGACAGTTTCGCGGAAGCCCAGATCGTGGGCGAGATGTATGCGCAAGTACTCGAGAACGCGGGCTACACGGTCGAGCGTCAACTAGACATCGAGTCGCGGGAGGTGCGTCTTCCAGCGATGGAGGACGGGCAGATCGACATCGCGCCGGAATACCTCGCGAGCCTGTTGAGCGT
>JAHWJK010000041.1:9485-13156 GCA_019348445.1 Actinomycetota bacterium
GTTTACGGCGTGGAGTTCGGCGACTTCAAGCCGCTGGAATACGGCGCCACGATCACGGCTCTCGACGGTGGAGCGATCGACGTCGGGCTGTTGTTCTCGACCGACGGCACGATCGCGGACAAGGGTTTCGTCGTCCTCGAAGACGACAAGGGACTGCAAGCCGCCGACAACATCACGCCGTTGGTTCGCAGCGAGATCCTCGACGGCGAGATCGAAGAGTTGCTGAACGAGGTCAGCGCCGCGATCACGGAAGACGAGATCACCGAGCTCAACAAGCGAGCGAATGTCGACGTCGAAGACCCTGCCGACCTAGCAGAGGAGTTCCTCACCGACGCCGGCCTCCTCTAACCGCCGAGTGGTGAAATGAACTGAATTAACGCGGCCGATTCACCACTCGGCACCGGCGATCTACGGGGCCGGGGTTTTCTCCCCGGCCTCGATCGCGATGTCCAGTCGATTCGCGGGAGGTGCAAGCGGACATACCCAGCGTGGGTCGTACGCGCACGATGGGTTGTACGCGAAGTTGAAGTCCAGAACGAGCTTGCCGCCGTGCGTGCCGAGATCGGCGCCCTTCACGGTGTCGAGCAGGTACCGCCCGGCTCCGTACGTGGTCGTGCCCGACGTGGCGTCGCGGAACGGCACGAACAACCCGCCCGCGTAGGCATCGAGCCAGTAGATCTCGAGCGACTGCGGCGAGTCGTCCAGCACGAAGTCGGCGCGGCCGATGCGCGAGAACGTCATCGTCTCGTTCCCACTAGTCGCGATGTCATACGTCTCCGGCTCCATGTCGCTGACGGCGGCGAAGACCCGCAACGCAGGTCGGTACGGGAAGTGCTGGGCTTCGAAACGCGGTCTCTGTTCTGGCGGGACCGGCGATTGCGGGTGCGTTCGGAAGAGATGACGCCGCGCGTCGATCCACATCTGCCACGCCGCCTCGGGATCGGAAGCCGTGCGAACGCCGGCGTAGAGACCGAAGATGCGGCGCTTCCAGTCGAGGAGTTCGAGCGCGGCGCGCGATGACATCGTCACGCAGGTTGTGTAACAGGTTCGCTCGCGCCGGTCTCGTGCTCGGCGTGGAGCTGGTCGTTCCGGATGCCGAGGCCGTTCACGACGGCACCCGCGAAGCAGAGGGTTGCTCCTACTAACATCGCCAGCCGGAGCGCGTCCGTCGACGCCTCGGCCGCGGCCCCCACCACGTCGCGACCCAGCTCCGGATCGGGACGATTGAGCGGGCTGATGCGCTCGCGCACGTTGAAGCCGACGCCGACCTGAGTAGTGGGACGTTGTCGCCGTTCCAGCATCGCGTCGTCGAAGTTCGCGTAGAACGTCGCGGAGATCGTGACGAAGATGATGGCGCCGAAAAGCTGCGGTCCGACTCGGGAGATCGCGTTGTTGATCGCCGACGCAAGCCCGGAGTTGTGCGATGGAACCGATCGCATCAGCGCGGTCGTTAGCGGGGCCACCATGATCGCGATCCCGATGCCGAAGACGATCAGTGCAGGCAGCAGGTCGACGAAGTAGTCGCGCGGTGGGACCAGCGAAGAAAGGTCACCGAGGCTCGCTCGCCACGGCTCGCTATCGAACGGCAGCCGAACGAACCACAGTAGGCCGAGGCCCATCACGACCGGACCGATGGTCATGAACCAGCGGGGGCCGTAGCGCACCGCGACCGCACCCATGCGTGACGACAGGAAGACGAGGAACAAAGAACCGGGGATGCCTGCCAAGCCGAACGCGAGCTCGGAGTAGCCGAGCGTGCCGATCGCGAAGAGCGCGAGATATTGGAACGTCACGTACAAGGCGCCGTAGATCACGAGCGTTGAGATGTTCGTGACGGTGAAGTTCCGAGACCGGAACAGCCCCAGCGGGATCAACGGGTCTTTCTTGCGGCCCATGTAGAACGGCAATGCGACGGTAGCGAGGGCGCCGAACGCGATCGCCACGAAAGCGACGGGATCTTCCCATTCCGTGGACTGGCCTCGGATCGCGCCGAACGTCAGCCCGCCAACGGCGACTGCGACGACTGCGGCCCCCACCCAATCGAAACGTCCATGCGCTTCTTCATCACGAGACTCGGGCATGTGTCGTGCTGCTAGGAGAGCGATCGCGATCAACGGAACGTTGATGAAGAACGCCGCGCGCCACGAGTACGCGACGAGTGCACCGCCGAGCGCAGGTCCGAGGATCGTGGTCGCAGCGGACCCTCCTGCCCACAGGCCGAAGGCGCGGCCCTGGTCCTCGCCTTCGAACGTCGATGTCAAGACGGCCAACGAGCCCGGGACCAGGATCGCCCCGGCAGCGCCTTGCAGGATGCGGAACAACACCAGTAGTTCCATCGAGGGGGCCGCGCCACAGAGCACCGACGTGACTCCGAAGCCGACGAGACCGATGACGAACATCTTCTTGCGTCCGTAGTGGTCGGCGAGCGCGCCCGCGAGGATCAGCAATGCACTGAGCGTGAGCAGGTACGCGTAGTAGACGTACGCCTGTGCTTCCAGAACCCCCATGAACGTCACCGGTAGCTCGCGGCCGATCTGGGGCAATGCGACGTTCACGACCGTGGAATCGAGGAAGACGATGCCGGACCCGAGGATGGCCGCGATCAGGACCCACCGACCTGCAGGAGAACGAAGCTCCATCGACCCCGGGCGAGCAGCCATGAGGGACCTAACCAAGGCGAGCTTGCGGCTATTCCAAGACTAGGCCGGAATCACGACCCGCCACAGATCTGAAGGCACGTTCGGGTCATCCTGATCGGTGACCATGAAGCCTTCGATCCGGCCATCGATCGACCGCGCCGCAAGCCCTTCCACTTTCACTTCGACATCGATCGGTTCCAGCCGGAGGATGGCCCCATCCGGAGACATCAGCCCGACCGCAGATCCGACCGACTCCCCGTCGGGACCTTCGCCAGAACTTTCCGCCGACGCGGAGAAGACGATGTTTCCATCGGACAGGGTGTCGGCATCCGAGAAGCACAGATCGACGCCTCTGAGACGGCCGAGATCATGCGTAGCGATGTCCCGCACGAGGTCGTCTCCCAAAGGAGTCCGTGACGAGAGTGCCGCGTGCAGGCCGCGTACGTCGAGATCGATGTGGCCGGGCGTCGCCTCCTCCTTGTCACCCCGTTGCAGTACGCGGAATGTGTCGTCGACGACTGCTGTGCCTTCGAGATTCAATCCCGGGATCCGATCCCGCAGCGCCGCGAACAGAGGTCGCGCGTCGATCTCGAAAGTCTCGGTCACCTCGCCGTCTGGTCCGAGAACCGCGAACGCACCGTGGTCCCGGTGTTCGTTCGAACCCGACCCCAGCGCGATCAAGCCGCCATAGCGGAACCCGTCGAACGCGTCGAGCGGCGTCAGACTCTCGAGATCGGGCTTTCGTTCCTGACGTTCGTCCTCGTTTGCCGGCAGGTGACCCTCGAGGAGGCGGACGACGGTTCCTTTGTCTTCACCCATCCGCGGGAACACCGCAACGTAGAGCTCGTCGTCGGCTACGACGTAGAGCGTGTCGTTGACGATCGCGAGCCCGCTGGCGGCGGCGACGTAGCGTCTCTGTGTGGGGCCGGCCTCATGGACGAGCTCGAGAGTTCTAACTCGTTCGACGGGAAGCATGTGTGGGCCCAGATGGACTTGAACCATCGGCCTCACCCTTATCAGGGGTGCGCTCTA
>JAHWJK010000137.1 GCA_019348445.1 Actinomycetota bacterium
GCCAGAAGAACACACTGCCGCGGAAGCCACAGAGCGCGCCATCGGCGCGGCTCGCGGTTCCGGCATCGCGCGCCCGGGCGACCTCGTCGCGGTCGTCGGGGGCGGAGCGAGCCCGCGCACCGGCAGCACGGATTTCGTTCGGATCGTTGCGGTCTAGGTAGGAGCTTCGTCCATCTTCCGGCGGCTCGGGATCAGCGCGGTGATGAGCGGCGCGATGTCTTGGATGCGTTCTTTCGTCAGGTACGCGTCCGCCCACGCGGGCTTCGATTGCAGAACCGCCGAGAAAGCGACGATCTTGGTCTCGGGGCTGACCGCCTTGACCACCTGAGCCAGGGTGGCGCCGTTCATCAGCGGCATCAGGTAGTCGATGACGATGACCTGGGGACGGTGCTGAAGCACGAGCGGGATCGCATCGAGGCCGTTGGCCGCTTCTGCGAGAACGTCGAAATCCTCGAGCTCGAACAGCAGCCGAAGGGCGTCGCGGATGTCCTCGTCGTCGTCGACGATCACCACGGTCCGCTCGGTTTGCTCTTCCATGGCCTTGACGATACCCCCCCGGAGAGACAACTTTCCGAGGAGATCCCGCAGCCGCTCAGCGCCGCAGGTGCTCGTTGATCTGATCGAGGCGTTGTTCGACCGACCCCGTCAGCGTGACGTAGTCGATGTCGTTGGCGCGGAGTAGAGAGAGGACGCGCTCGTCGATGTCCTTCTGGAATGCCGGGTCATCGGGCCGCAATCCATCGAGCACGATCGGGAACTCGATAGGCAGATAGAACACATGGGAGTAGCTGCGCCGCAGGCGCCGTTCGGCGAGGCGGACGCATTCGTCCCACAGGTAGAACTCCTTCGTGCGCTCCTGGTTGTCGAGGACCCATCCGGCGTACGCCATGACGTCGATCAGCGACCGATCGCCTACGAACTCGTCGGTAGACAACTCGTTGTTGTACTGGCGGAGGAAGATCAATGCTTCCGTAGTCGGTGTCGCATCCTTATCGAGCTTGAACCCCAGCTCGACTATCTCTCTCGCTACTTCGGGCAGAAGCGGAAGGTTCAACTTCTCGGCGAGGGCTTCGGCGAGGGTCGTCTTGCCGGTCGAGAAGCTCCCGACGATCGCGATGCGCCTGTTCACGGCGCCAACCCTCCCACGCGTTTGGTTGGCGGCGGAGCACGGCGGGTAACGACTCCGGATGGAAAAGAACCCGGAGCAACGAGATCCCGAAGCCGAGAATCGAGAGCAGCCGCCCGACGCCGAGCCCGAGACGACCGAGCCCGTGGACGGACCTGGAGGCGACCAAGGAGGGGCCGGCGCGACGAGTCAAGACGAACCGGAGCCTGACTAGGAACGTCAACGATCCGGTCTTGCCAGCGGCGACGTGGTGCGCTTGACTGGCCCCGGCGGCGCGACGAAAGGTGCGTGTGACGATGGCGCCCGAGATCTCACCGCCGGACCGTTCGACTCTCACCGCGTTCGCGGGGGCCGTGGTGATCGGCGGCGCGAACTTCATAGCCGTCAAGTTCAGCAACGAAGGCCTCGACCCCATCGTCGGTGCCGCGCTGCGGTTCGGCCTGGCGGCGATCCTCTTCTTCGCGATCGCCGCGTTTCTGCGTATCCCTCTGCCGCGTGGACAGGCGGCACTGGGCGCGGTCCTCTACGGTGCGCTCGGTTTCGGTATCGCGTACGGGATGCTGTACTTCGCGCTCATCGAGGTCACCGCCGGGACCGCCTCCGTCATCATGGCTTCGGTTCCGCTCCTCACGCTGATACTGGCCGTTGCGCACCGCCAGGAACGATTTACTGCCCGCGGCGTCGTGGGCGGCGCGTTGGCGGTGATCGGCATCGCGGTCCTGTCGCGGCGGTCGCTCGAGAGTGATCTCGATCCGATCTACATCGCGGCTGCGCTCGTCGGAGCGCTCGCGGTGGCGGAATCGACGGTCGTCGTGAAGGGATACCCGCGGGCGCACCCGATCACCACGAACGCCATCGGGATGAGCGCCGGCGTCGTGGTGCTCGTCATCGCGGCACTCGTAAGGGGCGAGGAATGGTCGCTCCCGACCGACTCGAGAACGTGGGCTGCGCTCGCATGGCTTGTCGTTGCAGGCTCGGTCGCGTTGTTCATCCTGTTCCTGTACGTGATAGCGCGCTGGACCGCGTCGGCGACGGTCTACGCGTTGACGTTGATGCCGGTGGTTGCCGTCACGCTCGGGGCACTCCTGGCGGACGAGGAGATCACGCTCGATGTGATCGCCGGCGGTGCGTTGGTCATCGCTGCGGTCTACGTCGCAGCGCTATCCGGCCGGCGGAAGAGCGCACCCGGAGAACCGCCCCATTCACAGGTCGCGGATCAGCCTGTCTAGGTCGGGCCAGAACCGGCCGCGGGGGATCGCGACGATGTCGGCGGCTTCGGCCCGTCGGGCGGTCTCGGCGTCGACGTGCGAGTAATAGCCGATCGCCCGGACCGCCTCCGGAAGGTTCTCCGGAACCCCGGCCCGGTCGAGGTCGATGACGACTAGCTCCGGTTCCTCGATCGCCTCCCACGACCCCGGGGAGTAAGGACGAACCTCGAGTCGGGCCGCGGCCGCGGCGCGCTCGAGCCGGTCCCGGTCCCTCAGGTCGGAGCCGTAGAACAAGATCCACCCCATCCCGGGAATCTACGCCCTATGGCAAAGGTTGATACACACGCACTCAAGTATCATAATCGGAGGCACTCAACCACGACCTGAACCGTTGCACCCAAGGAGGCAGACATGGCGAAGGCAGTAGGCATCGACCTCGGCACCACGAACTCGGTCGTCTCGGTGCTCGAGGGCGGCGAACCGACCGTGATCCCGAACGCCGAAGGCGCCCGGACCACTCCGTCCGTGGTGGCGTTCTCGAAGAACGGCGAGATCCTCGTGGGCGAGGTCGCCAAGCGTCAGGCGATCACGAACCCCGACCGCACGATCCGGTCGATCAAGCGCGAGATGGGAACCGACCACAAGACCGAGATCGACGGCAAGGCGTGGACGCCGCAGGAGATCTCGGCCCGCATCCTGATGAAGCTGAAGTCCGACGCAGAGAGCTATCTCGGCGACAAGGTGACGGAGGCCGTGATCACCGTTCCGGCTTACTTCGACGACGCACAGCGCCAGGCGACGAAAGAGGCGGGCCAGATCGCCGGCCTCGAGGTACTTCGGATCATCAACGAACCGACCGCGGCGTCGCTCGCCTACGGCCTCGATAAGGAAGGCGGCGATCAGACGATCCTCGTGTTCGACCTCGGCGGGGGGACCTTCGACGTGTCCCTTCTGGAGCTCGGCGAAGGCGTCTTCGAAGTCAAGGCGACGTCCGGTAACACGAACCTCGGCGGCGATGACTGGGACCAGCGCGTCATCGACCACCTCGTAACGACGTTCAAGAACCAGACCGGCGTCGACCTCAGCAACGACAAGATGGCGATGCAGCGCCTCAAGGAAGCCGCGGAGAAAGCGAAGATCGAGCTGTCTTCGACGCAACAGACAACGATCAACCTCCCGTTCATCACCGCGACCGACCAGGGTCCGCAGCACCTCGAGCTGACGCTGACGCGCAGTGAGTTCGAGCGCATGACCGAAGACCTGCTCGACAAGTGCAAGGGCCCGTTCCTGCAGGCGGTCAAGGACGCGAAGCTCGATGTGTCACAGATCGATCACGTGATCCTCGTCGGCGGCTCGACCCGTATGCCGATGGTGCGCAACCTCGTCAAGGAGTTGACCGGAGGTAAGGAGCCGCACCAGGGCGTGAACCCGGACGAGGTCGTCGCGGTCGGCGCGGCGGTGCAAGCCGGCGTTCTCAAGGGTGACGTCAAGGACGTACTGCTGCTCGACGTGACGCCGCTGTCGCTTGGGGTCGAGACGAAGGGGAGCATCTTCACCAAGCTCATCGAGCGCAACTCGACGATCCCGACGAAGCGGTCCGAGGTCTTCACGACCGCGGAGGACAACCAGCCGTCGGTGCAGATCCACGTCCTTCAGGGTGAAGCCGACATGGCCTATCGCAACAAGTCGCTCGGTCAGTTCATGCTGACCGATCTTCCGCCCGCGCCGCGCGGGATGCCGCAGATCGAGGTCACCTTCGACATCGATGCGAACGGCATCGTCAACGTCTCGGCGAAGGACCTCGGCACCGGCAAGGAGCAGT
>JAHWJK010000138.1 GCA_019348445.1 Actinomycetota bacterium
CGTCCACAACCTCGACGACCCCACGCAGCCGAAGGAAACGGCGTACTTCCGCGCCGACGACTCGACCACGTACTCGGCGTTGTGGCACGACGGCCGGCTCTACACGAACGACATGACGCGCGGACTCGACGCGTTCGCGGTCAAGCAGTGACTCGCTAGCACGGAACTGGCAAGACTCGAAGAGGGGTCGCTCCGGCGGCCCCTCTTTTCACGTGCAGATGGCGTCGATGAGACACGTTTCCGGGCTTGTCAAGGACGCCCCACTTCGTTGCACAATGTTGAGACCCAGACGGAAGGTAGAGACGAGATCATGCTCGGGACGGTGGAGGCGGCGCGGGATGCGGCCGCGAAGAACGCGTGGCGAGAGGCCTTCGAGCTCTTGACCTCGGTTGGCGAGCAAACGACCCTCGTCCCTGAGGATCTCGAGACGCTCGGCGAAGCCGGGTGGTGGATCGCGCGGGTAGACGTGTCGGTGGCCGCTCGAGAGGCCGCGTTCAAGGGATACCTCGACGCCGGCAACCGGCGACGTGCGGCCATGGTCGCGATGGCGGTAGCTAAAGACCACTTCGGCAGGGGTGCCGGGGCAGTGGGCTCCGCCTGGATCAAACGTGCCGAGCAAGCTCTTGAAGACGAAGGTGACTGTGTCGAACGCGGGTGGCTCGAACGCATGCACAGCGTCTTGGCGTTCGAGGGCGCGAAGGATTTTCCAAGTGCGTTAGAGCGAGCTACGGCAGCCCTGCGGATCGCCACCCTATTCAAAGACAAAGATCTGATGGCCATGGCCATCCAGGATCGTGGTCGCGCGCTGCTGGCGATGGGAGAGGTAGAGGAGGGCTGGAGTCTCATCGACGAAGCAACGGTCGCCGCGGTGTCGGGAGACCTCAGCGCTTACACGACTGCCGTCGTTTACTGCAACACGATCACCGCGTGCTCGCTGACCGCCGATTTCCGCCGCGCCGCTGAATGGAGCGACGCCGCTAAGAAATGGTGTGACCGGCAGTCCATCGCCGGATTTCCTGGGATGTGCCGCGTATATCGAGCCGGCATCATGTCGATGCGCGGCGATTGGTCCGACGCCGAACGAGAAGCGCGAGCTGCCTGTGCAGAATTGGAGGGATTCAACGTTGGCTACGCAGCAGAGGCGCACTACGAGCTGGCCGAGCTCAGGCTGCGGGTAGGTGACCTCGGCGCCGCCGAAGAATCGTTCAAGCAGGCGCACAGGCTAGGTCGAAACCCGCAGCCGGGCCTGGCGACGCTCTGGGTTATGCAAGGCAAAGTGCAGGCGGCAGCCACCTCGCTGAGACGAGCCGTGGAAGACGCCACAGCCGAGCTGGACCTTGCCCGACTCCTACCGACTCAGGTTGACGTCGCTCTGGCTGCGGGACACGAAGAAGAGGCAGCCAAGGCGGCAGAGCAGCTGGAAGGGATCGCGGAGCGCTTCGCGACCGACGTGTTGCGAGCCCAGGCTTTCAAGGCACGAGGAACCGTTGAGCTCCATCGGGGTGACGTAGCTGCGGCGCTGCGTAGTTTGACCCAAGCATGTAAGCAATGGCGCGCAGCAGATGCCCCGTATGAAGGAGCGAGAACTCAGGTCTTGATGGGGCGTGCTTTTTCGGCCTGCGGAGACGAAGACTCGGCCCGGCTCGAGTACCAGGCGGCGGCGACGACGTTCGAGAAGCTTGGGGCGACGATCGATCTGCGAACGACGATCGATCTCCTTGGCGACGCCGCGAATATAGGCGCGAGCACTGCTGCGAGAACGTCGCGGGCGTTCATGTTCACCGACATCGAGAGTTCGACGAACCTCCTCGGGGCGATCGGTGATGAAGCGTGGCACGGTCTCGTTAGGTGGCACGACCAAACGTTGAGATCGATCTTCGCTTCCCATGGCGGACAAGAAGTCGACCATGCCGGCGATGGATTCTTCGTGGCCTTCGAGCAGACGGAATCGGCTCTCAGGTGCGCCGTTGAGATCCAGCGGAGGTTGGCCGAGCACCGTCGTGAGCATGGCTTCGCTCCGCTCGTCCGAATCGGTGTTCACGAAGCCGAAGCGACGAGCGACGGTGGCGGGTATAAGGGCAAGGGTGTGCACGAAGCGGCTCGGATCGCCTCGGTCGCTCAGGGAGGCGAGATAGTCGTCAGTGAATCGACCGTCGAAAAGGCGCCGGCCACATTCACAACGAGCAGCCCTAGGGACGTCGCGCTGAAAGGGTTAGAAGGAAAGCGCAGCGTCGTCACGTTGGAGTGGCGCTAAATAGCCGCGCGGCGCGCTACCGGCTATAGGACTCCGTCCGCTATCCCCCGCTTGTATCCCGACCGAGACGCTCTGCGATCTTGGCTCGGACCTGTTGGCCGACGTGCGGGAGCTTCGACTCCATGGTCCGAAAGTCCTGACCGGTCATGACGACAAGTCTCATGGGAGCCGTTGCAACAACGGTCGCGGTCCTGCGTTCGGATTCTAGGAGCCCTATCTCACCGAAGAAGTCGCCGGGCCCTAGCGAGCGCACCTTTTGTCCGTCCTGCGTCACGTCCGCGGTGCCATCCTCGATGACGAAGAACTCGTACGCGAACGTGCCCTGCTCGGCGAGTTTCTTGCCCGCGGGGACGTCGACCTCGTCCGTCCAGGTGCCGACCTGCTGTAGATCCTTCTTCGACACTCCTTCGAAGAAAGGGATCTGACCTAGACGCTTCGGATCCATCGGGCCCCCTTTGCTTACATGCGATTAGGGGAAGCCTAGCAAGGCGCTCTGCCGTGTCTAGGTCCCGAGGGCAGAGATACGGCCGCGTCATACGGACGCCGACGCGGCCCCCGTAAAGCGCGGCGGCATCACCTTGGGGAGCGCTCAGTCCACATGCACGGACCAAACCGGGGTCGAAGTCGAGGACGTCGGCGTGCCGTAGCGGCCACGGGTGGTGCGCAACGAGTCCGGTCGCCAGCCCGAGCGGAGTCGAGCAGTAGAACCTCCATCGGTTCGTGAGCCATCGTTCGTGCTCGGTCGTCTCGTGCGGCTCGATCCGTTCGCCGATCCGGATCGCCATCGAGCCGGTCGACCCGCGCCGCGCGGGCCACCTCCTCCGCGCGCCGTACGTTGCGACGTTGCCGACCTTCGAGAACGACATCTTCGCCCAGCAATAGTTCAGCCCGTAGATCGCGCGCGCGATCAGGACCGCGCTCAACCGGGCCGCTTCCAGGCTGATGAACCACACCGCGGGTTCGCCATTCGGTCCCCGGACGTAAGTCCGTACGTTCATCTCGGGAAAGCTCGACACCCATGGGACGCGCGGCAGCCCACGGGGGCGGATAGTGCAGTGGAACGGGACCAGGCCGACCCACGCGGAACCGTCGAACGTGTCGACGGTGAGCCCGTCGGGCAGGAGCCGCTGGACCTCGGCGGGCGGGTAGCGCCAGTGCACGAGCGCCAGCTCCGACCACTCGTGGATCAGAAGCGGGTGGGCAACGGGATCGGGGGCCTCGAACGGGAAGTCGACGTCGAGCTCGGGGGGACGGATATCGAGGAGCGCAATCCCGGCCATTCGTGAAAGCCCTTTCAATCGACCGATTAAATCGTATGATTAAAGAATGACCGCGTCAAGCCAGGCCGTGAAGGGCGACGCCCGCACCGCGAGATCGGGCGCGATGCGCCGGCGCCTCATAGACGCGGCGCTCGTCAGCCTCAAGGAGCGCGGCTACGCGGGCACGAGCATCCGGTCGATCGCCGCGATCGGAGGGTTCAACTCGGCCCTGATCTCCTATTACTTCGGTGGCCTCAACCAGCTGCTCCTCGCGGCGCTGGACCACAGCAGCTCGCAGCGACTGGAGCGGTATCGGCAGGCGGTGGATGCGTCGGGTTCGCTGGAAGAACTCGCCGGCGTCGCAGCACAGATCTATCGCGAGGACGTCGCCGGTGGGCACATCACCGTCTTCTCGGAACTCGTGGCGGCGAGTCTCCAGCATCCCGAGCTCCGGGCAGAGATCGTGGCGCGTGCCGAGCCGTGGCTCGACTTCGTGGAATCTGCGATCCGCCGATACATCGAGGGGACGCCGTTCGCCGACATCGTTCCACTGGAAGACGTCGCCTACGCGCTGGTCGCGTTCTACCTCGGCGTCAATCTCATGACGCAACTCGAGAGCGACAAC
>JAHWJK010000042.1:0-4681 GCA_019348445.1 Actinomycetota bacterium
GTCGAGTTCGACGTCCCCGTGGCGACCGACGGCGACGTTTACGCGCGCTACCAGGTCCGGGTCGAAGAGATGAGGCAGTCGGTGCGGATCATCAAACAGATCATGGACAAGATGCCGGGCGGCGATCACCGGAACATGGACCCGAAGCTCACGCCTCCGCCTCGCCGCGAGCTCAATCGTTCGATGGAGGCGGTCATCCATCACTTCAAGTTGATGACCCAGGGCTATACCGTTCCCGCCGGTGAGAGCTACCGCGCGGTCGAGTCGCCGCGCGGTGAGCTCGGTTGCTACGTCGTCTCCGACGGAGGGACGTCGCCGTATCGCTGTCACGTTCGCGACCCCTCCTTCGCGAACCTCCAGTCGCTGCCGGTCATGGCCGAAGGCGGCCTTATCGCGGATCTGATCGCAGCCATTGCATCGGTCGACCCAGTGATGGGTGGCGTTGACCGATGATCAACGCCACGCGTCAGTACCCGCCCGAGGTAGACAGATAGTGGCGGTCCTCAACGACGAGCAGCGGCGGGAGGCGGAAGCCATCGTCGCGAAGTATCCGAACAAGCGCTCGGCGCTGTTGCCGTTGGTGTTCCTCGTCCAGTCGGTGCAGGGCCACGTCACCGACGAAGGCATGCGCGAGGTCGCGGACATCCTCGGTCTTACGCCCGCACAGGTGCTCGGGTCGACGAGCTTCTACACGATGTTCAAGCGCAATCCGCAGGGCGAGTACCTGATCTCGGTGTGCCGAAACATCGCATGCACGCACTTAGGGGGCCGGAAGATCGTGAGCGCGCTCGAGGAGAGACTCGGCGTTCCGGCCGGGTCGACAACGGCCGACGGGAAGTTCTCACTCGAAGCTGCGGAATGCCTCGCTACCTGTGACGGCGCGCCCGTTCTCCAGATCAACTATGAGGACTTCTACGACGTCACGCCCGAGAGTGCGATCGACCTGGTCGACAAACTCGAACGCGGTGAACAGCTCCGCAGCGTACGCGGCGAACCGGTGAAAACCGCTCGTGAGATCTCTCACGAAACCGCCACCGCCGGCGTTCGTGAACTTGCCACCGACATGGAGAGCATGCGAACGATCGGCGGCGAGACGCCGCGGGTCGACACGGCTCCGGGCCATCGTCCTCCCGAGAAGGGTGACCGCGGCTGATGCTGCAGGAGACGAGGTTGATCACGCGTCGCCTGCGTGAGTTTCCGGACGATTCGTGGACCATCGAGCGCGCTCTCGACGACGGTGCTTACGAGACGTTGCGCAAGGTCGTGACGGAGATGAGCCCCGACGAGGTCATCGAGGTGACGAAGGACTCGGGTCTCCGCGGCCGCGGCGGCGCCGGCTTCCCGACCGGGATGAAGTGGAGCTTCGTGCCGAAAGACGTTTTTCCGAAATACCTCGTCGTCAACCACGATGAAGGCGAGCCGTGCACGTTCAAAGACCGCGAGCTCGCCGAGTCCGACCCCCATGCCGTGCTCGAAGGCATCGCCATAGCGGCGTTCGCGAACCAGGCATCGAAAGCTTTCATCTACTGCCGAGGTGAGTTCGCTCTCGGGTCGCGACGGTTGGACCGCGCCATCAGTGAGGCTTACGACAAAGGGTTCCTCGGGTCCGGCATCTTCGGTTCGAAGTTCGACCTCGACATCATCCTGCACCGCGGGGCCGGTGCGTACATCTGCGGCGAGGAATCCGCGCTACTCGATTCGCTGGAGGGTTATCGGGGACAACCGAGGCTCCGTCCCCCGTACCCCGCGGTGAAAGGTCTCTACGGGCAACCGACGGTCGTCAACAACACCGAGACGCTCGCCACGTTGCCGTGGATATTCGCCAACGGCGCCGGCGCGTACAAGAAGTACGGCACCGAGAAATCGCCGGGGACGAAGATGTTCTCCGTATCGGGTCACATCGAGCGTCCCGCCAATTACGAGGTCCCCCTCGGGACGAAACTCCAGGACATCCTCGATCTCGCTGGGGGTATGCGCGGCGGCAAGAAACTGAAGGCGGTCATCCCCGGCGGAGCGAGCTCGCCGCTGCTTACCGATACCGATATCGCGATGGACTTCGACACGCTCAAGGAAGCCGGGACCATGTTGGGCTCCGGTGCGATCACGTTCCTCGACGAGGACACGTGCATGGTCCGCAACGCTCTCGTGACGCTCGAATTCTTCGAGCACGAGTCGTGCGGGAAGTGCACGCCGTGCCGCGAGGGAACGTGGTGGGCCGTCAAGGTCCTGGAACGTGTCGAGCACGGCGAGGGACGTCCCGAGGACATGTCGCTCCTTCACGACATCGCGAACGGCATGGATGGGCGTTCCTTCTGTCCGCTGGGCGACGCGGCCTCGTGGGCGTTGCGCTCGAACGTGAAGCTCTTCCTGGACGAGTTCGAGCAGCACGTTGATCTCGGGCGCTGCCCCGCAGAAGAGGAGCACAAGGTTCTCGTCGGTGCACGGCGCGGCATCGGGTTGGGGGAAGCGGGAGTGGGCGACCAACCCTCGTCGGGCATCGGCGTCGACGCGGCGGGCGCGTCATGAGCGATGGCGGCAACGGGCAGCAGACGGAGATGGTGAACCTCACCATCAACGGAACGGCGGTGTCGGCCGAGAAGGGGCGGCTGCTGATCGACGTCGCCGAAGAGATGGGCATCTTCGTTCCGCGCTTCTGCTACCACCCCGGGATGAAGTCGGTGGCGGTGTGCCGGATGTGCCTGGTCTCGGTCGAGAACTCGCCGAAGCTCCTGCCCGCATGCGCGACGCCCGTCGCCGACGAGATGGTCGTCAACACACAGACCGAACAGGCCGTCGACGCGCAGGAGGGGATGCTCGAGTTCCTCCTGATCAACCACCCCCTCGACTGCCCGATCTGTGACCGCGCCGGCGAGTGTCCGCTCCAGGACCAGACCTACGGACACGGCCCGGGGTCGAGTCGATACATCGAGCCGAAGCGAACCTACGAGAAGGCACTCGAGATCTCGGATCTGGTCGTGCTGGATCGCGAGCGCTGCGTGTTGTGCTGGCGCTGCGTCCGCTTCTGTGACGAGATCTCGGGCGACCCGTTCATCCAGCTCGTCGACCGCGGCGCGGGAACGCAGATCCTCACGTTCAACGACGAGCCGTTCGACAGCTACTTCTCCGGCAACACCGTCCAGATCTGTCCCGTCGGCGCTCTGCTCGGGAGGCCGTATCGGTTCGTCGCACGACCGTGGGATCTCGAGACGGCTCCCAGCATCTGCACTTATTGCTCGGTCGGATGTCCGATCACGAACGAAGCACGCGACCAGAAGCTCGTGCGGTGTCAGGCGCTGCCGAACGAGGAGGTCAACGACTTCTGGATCTGTGACAAGGGCCGCTTCGGCTATCACCACGTGTCGTCGGACGACCGCCTCACGAACCCGTTGGTGCGAGGTGCCGACGATTCGTTCGAATCAACGTCGTGGGCCGAGGCGCTCGCGGCGATCAAGGAGAAGGTGACCGACGAAGCGAGGGTGGGAGTGATCTCGGGCGGTCACTTGACCACCGAGGATTCGTTCGCGATCGCGCGGCTCGCGCGCAAGACGCTGAATACATCCAATGTCGACTCGCGCGTCCAAGATGCGGGAGTTTCGTACGAGCGCCTCGTTCCGATCACCGGCGCTGCCGGTTCGAACGCCGAGATAGACGATCTCGATGCCGCGAAGACGATCGTGTGGATCGGTGACGATCCGAAGGAAACGCTTCCGGTGTTGTTCCTGAGATTGCGCAAAGCTGCGCTCGACGGTGGAGCGCACTTGATCGTCATCTCGCCGCGGACGATCTCGCTCGACGCGTTCGCGAACGAAGTGGTGCGCGTCGACCCGGGGGGAGAGGGTGATGCTCTCGGAGATCTCGATGCCCCCGAGGGGCCGGTCGTTGTCGGGTGGGCCCCCTCATCCGGCGTATCGGACGACGCCGAAAGGCTGGAGTCCGTCGAACGGTTCGTGGCGCAGACCGGCGCACGGGTTCTCGTCGGCGTTCCGCACGCGGGTTCGCAGGGCGCGCTGGACATGGGCGTGCATCCCGCGCTGGAGCCCGGCTACAAGCCGGTGGCGGAGCCGGGGATGGATACGCGGGCGATGCTCGAGGCCGCAGCCGCGGGGAAGCTCGACGTCCTGTTCGTATTCGGCGCCGATCTGATCCAGGATTTTCCCGACGCAGATCTCGCGCGACGCGCCCTGTCATCCGGCACGTTCGTCGTCGCCGCCGAGCTCTTTGCAACGGAAACGACGTCCTTCGCCGACGTCATCCTGCCGAGCGTCGCGTACGCGGAGCGCGAAGGAACCTTCACGAACCTGGAGCGACGACTGCAGAAGCTCGAGAAACTGCTCACCGAACCCGGTACCGCACGAACCGTGTGGAGCATGTGCGCCGGGATCGCCCGCGCGCTGGGTGACGACTGGAAGTGGAACGCATTCACCGACGTCTGGGCCGACATCAAGAAAGAGGTCCCCACGCACAAAGACGTGGATATCGAGGCGCTCCGCCAACAGCGCGTCGTCCCCCCGCGCGAAGAGGATCAGACCGGCTACGTCGGCGAGTCGTCGCAGTCGCCGATCGCGATGGCCGGTCCCGGCGGCCAGTACCCGAAGGGATTCCGCCAAGGCACCCCGTGGCACACCGGACAGAACTGGCCGCTGTCGTGGGAGCTCCGCGCGTTCGAAGCCAAACAACGCCC
>JAHWJK010000042.1:4781-7387 GCA_019348445.1 Actinomycetota bacterium
GGCAGATCTATGACGAGGGCAACATGGTGCGGCGGTCGCGGGCGCTTCGGAACCTGCAGAAGAAGCCGTTCGTCGAGATGAACGACGCCGACGTGAAGGCGCTCGGGTTGGCCGATGGCGACGAGGTCACGTTGGCGGCGAACGGGACGTCGGTGACCGCGAAGCTCGTGATCGCAGACATCGTTGCAGGTGCGGTCTTCGTTCCGTACGACCAGGAGGGACTGCGCGCGAACGAGTTGTTGTCGGGCGGCGGTCGAGTCGAGGTGAGCGGCAGCTGATGTTCGACTTCATCACTGCAGACGTCGTGATCGCGCTCGTGAAGGTCATCCTCGTGTTCGCGGTCATGTTGGTGTTGACGATGCTGGTCATCTGGATGGAACGGCGCGCGCTGGCACAGATGCAGTCGCGGGTCGGGCCGAACCGGTGGGGGCCGTTCGGGCTTTTGCAAACGCTCGCCGACGGGATCAAGCTGTTCTTCAAGGAGGATTTCCGGCCGCGTACCGCCGACAAATGGGTCTACGCGATCGCTCCGGTCGCGGCGATGGTCCCTTCGTTCCTGGCGATCGCAGTCATCCCATTCGGCCGCGACGTACGCATCGCGGGACACGAGATCGGGCTGATCATCAGCGATCTGAATATCGGGATCCTCTATTTCCTGGCTGTGGGTTCGTTAGGGGTTTACGGCGTCGTTCTTGCAGGCTGGGCATCGGGCTCGAAGTATCCGCTGCTCGGCGGGATCCGTTCGACCGCGCAGCTGATCTCGTACGAGATCGCGCTCGGGCTCTCGATCGTCCCGATCGTGCTCGCCGCGGGGAGCTTGTCGACCGTCGACATCGTCGCGGCGCAATCCAGCTCGCTCGGCGACGTCACCTTCTTCGACGACATCCCCGTGCTCGAGCAGATATCTCACGCGTTCACGTTCATGCCCAAGTGGTACATCTTCAGCCAGTGGCCCGCGTTCCTCATCTTCCTGGTCGCGGGCATCGCGGAGACGAACCGCGCGCCGTTCGACCTTCCGGAGGCCGAGACCGAATTGATCGCGGGTTTCCACACCGAGTACTCCGGGATCCGGTTCGCGATGTTCTTCCTGGGCGAGTACATCCACATCGTCGCGATATCGGCGATGGCGGTGACGTTGTTCTTCGGAGGGTGGGACGGCCCGATCTTCGATTTCCTTCCGTGGGCGTGGCCGCTGCTGTGGTTCGCGCTCAAGACGGCGTTCTTCGTGTACCTATTCGTGTGGCTGCGCGCGACTCTGCCGCGGCTTCGTTACGACCGCTTGATGTGGTTGGGCTGGAAGCGCCTGATCCCCGCCGCGCTCGGGTGGATCATGTTCACGGCAGTAGTCAACACCGACGGCATATCCCGAGGAGTGCGGCTGGCGACGTTCGGTGCGCTTTTTGCCGTCGTGCTGTTGTGGGTGTGGCGTGGGGATCCGCGCTTGAAGGGGATCGTCGCGCCGAAGAAAGGAGCCGTCCGTGGCGCTGCCTGAGATCTTGCAAGGGATGAAGGTCGTGATCACCAACGTCTTCCGGCGCAAGGAAACCGTCGCCTATCCCGAAGTCAGGCGACAGCCGTTCCCGCGTTACAAGGGGCGCCACATCCTCGACCGTCATCCCGACGGGCTCGAGAAATGCATCGGATGTGAGCTCTGTGCCGGTGCATGTCCGGCGGACGCGATCCTCGTGGTCGGTGCGGAGAACACGCCGGAGGCACGGTTCTCACCCGGCGAACGGTACGCGCAGATCTATCAGATCAACTATCTGCGGTGCATCTTCTGCGGCCTATGCGTTGAAGCGTGTCCCACCGAGGCTTTGCTCATGACGACGGAATACGAGATCTCCGGCGATTCGCGCGACGGCCTCATCTATACGAAAGACCAACTGATCGTCGACGCGCCGATCATCCGGCACTGGGAGACCAAGAAGGAACTTCCGCCCGACGTGTGGGTCGGAGAGAGTTCGGGAAGGGCGTCGACCGACAACCAATGAATCTCGAACACGTCGTTTTCGGAGTCATGTTCGTCGGCGCGCTCGGGACGTCGCTGGCGATGCTGTTCGCGCGCAACGCGGTGCACGCGGCGCTGTTCCTGGTCGGCAGCCAGATCTCGCTCGCGATCGCGTTCCTGCTCCAAGGTGCGTTCTTCATCGCCGCCGTTCAGATCATCGTCTACGCGGGGGCGATCATGGTCTTGTTCCTGTTCGTGATCATGCTCCTCGGCGTCGACCGACGTGAAGCGCTCATCGAGCCACTTGCCGGCCAACGAGGGCTCGCGGTCTTCATGGGCGGCATCTTGGCCCTCGAGATCCTGTACATCGCGTGGAGAGGCGTCGACTTGGTCGCCGGTGGAGTCGTTCAAGGTGCTCGGTCGCTGCAAGCGTTGAACGAGGATCCCGGCAACGTCGAATCCATCGCGCACGTCTTGTTCGACCGGTTCTTGCTTCCGTTCGAGGCGACGTCGGTTCTGCTCGTGGTCGCGATCGTGGGGGTCATGGTGCTCGCCCGCCGGATCAGCGTGCTGCCGGATAGGACGGTTGCCGAACCGGGGCATGACGACGAAGAGACGGCGCAGAAGGAAGGCCTGACCGCGTGAGCATCGCCCCCGG
>JAHWJK010000042.1:7487-10603 GCA_019348445.1 Actinomycetota bacterium
GCCATCGTGATCTTCATGTTCATCGAGCTGATGCTGAACGCGGTGAACCTCGCGTTCGTGACGTTCTCGCGGATGCACGGCAACGTCGACGGCCAAGTACTCGTGTTCTTCGTGCTCGTCGTCGCCGCGGCCGAGGTCGTCGTAGGTCTCGCGATCATCTCGTTGATCTTCCGTCACCGGCAGTCGGCGAACGTCGACGACGTCAGTTTGTTGAGGCGGTAGTGGTCGAGTGATCGTTCCCGGACCCGATTTCCTAAGCCTTGTCGGCTGGGTCATCCTTGCCCCCGTCACGACCGCAGCGCTCCTGCTGTTGTTCGGGAAACGCCTCGAGAGCCTGTCGTTCTTCGGCCGCCGAGTCGAAGGGTGGACCGGGTGGCTCGCGGTTCTCGCGGTTGGGCGCGCGTTCGTCGGGGCCGTCGCGATCTTTTTCGAGATCCTGAGCCGCGAGCATCACGACCGCAGCTTCGTCGTGGAGGTCTACGAGTGGATCTCGGTTGGTTCCTTCAGCGTTTCGATCGA
Source organism: Actinomycetota bacterium (assembly GCA_019348445.1). Classification (GTDB taxonomy): domain Bacteria; phylum Actinomycetota; class CADDZG01; order CADDZG01; family WHSQ01; genus JAHWJK01. The sequence goes on from JAHWJK010000042.1 coordinate 8,007, forward strand.
CTTCCTGATCGACCCGCTGTCCGCCACGATGCTTCTCGTCGTTACCGGCGTCGGCTTGCTGATCCACATCTATTCGATCGGCTACATGAAGGGCGACGAAGGTTTCCCTCGTTTCTTCGCCTATCTGAACCTCTTCATGGCCGCGATGCTGATCCTCGTCCTGGCGAACAACCTGCTCTTGCTGTACGTCGGCTGGGAAGGTGTCGGCCTCTGCTCGTACCTGTTGATCGGTTTCTGGTTCGGCCGCTCTGCCGCTGCGAATGCCGCGAAGAAAGCTTTCATCGTCAACCGGATAGGTGACTTCGCGTTCCTGATCGGGATCTTCGTCGTGGCTTCCGCGGTGGGGACTCTGACCCTCGGACAGGTCAACGAGCAAGCCGGCGCGATGACCGCAGGGATAGCGACGGTCGCATCGCTGCTCCTGTTCGCGGGCGCGACGGGGAAGAGCGCCCAGATCCCTCTATACGTGTGGCTGCCGGACGCGATGGAGGGACCCACGCCGGTGTCGGCCCTGATCCACGCGGCGACGATGGTCACGGCCGGCGTCTACATGGTCGCTCGCCTGAGTCCCGTCTTCGAAGCTTCCGGTGAGACCGCTCTGATGGTCGTCGGCTATATCGGTGCGGCTACCGCGTTATGGGCTGCGCTCATGGCATGCGCGGAATACGACATCAAGCGCGTTCTCGCTTACTCGACCATCTCGCAGCTCGGGTACATGTTCCTCGCGCACGGCGTCCACGCATACTCCGCCGGCATCTTCCATCTCGTGACGCATGCGTTCTTCAAGGCGTTGATGTTCCTGGGCGCGGGCGCGGTGATGCACGCACTTGCGGGCGAGACCGACATGCGCAAGATGGGGGGACTCCGCAAGGTCATGCCGATCGTCGGATGGACGTTCATGCTCGGCTGGCTGGCGATCTCGGGTGTGATCCCGTTCGCCGGGTTCTTCTCGAAGGACGCGATCCTTGCGTCGGCTTGGGTCGACGGTCAGTACGTCCTGTGGGGGATCGGCGTCGTGACGGCTTTCCTGACCGCGTTCTACATGTCGCGTCTCTACCTCCGCGTCTTCGAAGGCCGCACGAAGGTGCCGGAGGGCGTCCACGCGCACGACGCGCCGTGGACGATGGCTGCGGCGCTCGTTCCCCTGGCGCTCCTCTCGCTCGTCGGTGGAATCATCAACCTGCCGAACGCATTGACGCTGGAGCACTGGCTCGAGCCGGTCCTTGGTGAATCGCACGTTCCGCATGGGTTGACTCCATGGGTGCTGGCAGGGATCGCCTTGCTCGTTGCTGCTGCCGGGATCCTGCTCGCCCGCAGCCTCTATGTCAGTCGCGCGGGCAGTCTGCGCCGTCGCCGGCTGTATGCAAGGGCGCCGTGGCTCGTCACCGCCGCGCGCAACAAGTTCTACGTCGACGAGATCTACGGGGGCGGCATCGTTCTTCCGCTCAAGGGAGCCGCGACGTGGGCTGCAGACGTCTTCGACAGGAGAGTCGTCGATGGTGTGATCACCGGAAGCGGTCGTGTCATCGCTCGTTCGTCGGAGCGACTACGCGGGATCCAGACCGGCTACGTGCGCAACTATGCCGCAACGTTCCTGGTCGGCGTCGTCGTCGTCGTCTCGGTGTTGCTGGCAAGGGTGACGACGTGAGCGACATCCCGTTCCTCGACATCGTGATCTTCGCTCCGCTGGCGGGAGCTTTCTTGCTGGCGCTGGTTCCGAGTGGACGGGACGACGTGGTCCGGTACGGCGCGCTGGCCGTTACGGCGGCCACGTTCGTTCTGTCGTTGTTCGTGATGGTCGACTTCGATGCGAACGCGACCGGATTCCAGCTCGGAAGCAACGTCGAGTGGATCCCGGAGTGGGGGATCGGATACGTCACCGGGATCGACGGCATCAGCCTGTGGATGGTGATCCTCACGACCTTCCTGATGCCGTTGAGCGTGCTGGCGTCGTGGAGCATCACGAAACGCGTGAAGCCGTACTTCGTTTTCCTGCTCGCGCTCGAGACCGGCATGATCGGGGTCTTCTGCGCTCTCGATCTCTTCCTCTTCTATCTGTTCTGGGAAGTCACGCTCGTGCCGATGTACTTCCTCATCGGCATGTGGGGCTACGGCCGGCGCATCTACGCAGCGATGAAGTTCTTCTTGTTCACGCTCGTCGGCTCGCTGTTGATGCTGGCGGGCATCCTCTACCTCTACTTCTCGCTGGATACGCCGACGTTTCATCTCGCGACGATCCTGAACGAGACATCGTTCTCGCTCGATGTCCAGCGACTGCTCTTCCTCGCTTTCTTCGCGTCGTTCGCGGTGAAGGTGCCGCTGTTCCCGTTCCACACGTGGCTGCCGGATGCACATACCGAAGCTCCGACGGCCGGATCCGTGATGCTGGCCGGAGTCATGCTGAAGATGGGGGCCTACGGCCTCCTGCGCTTCGCGATCCCGCTGTTCCCGGACGCGGCGCGCGAGTTCGTCCCATGGATCATCGGTCTCTCGATCATCGGGATCGTCTACGGCGCGGCCGTTGCCGCGATGCAGAAGGATCTGAAGCGTCTGATCGCATATTCGTCGGTCGCTCATCTCGGCTTCGTCGTCCTGGG
>JAHWJK010000042.1:10703-13078 GCA_019348445.1 Actinomycetota bacterium
CTGCGATCGCGCTGCTGGTCATCGACTCGATCGCCGGCCGCCGCTTCGACAACTGGCACCTTCCGGCGATAGCGAGCGCCGGCTTCGTCGCTTCGATCGTGTTCGCGCTCGTCGCGTGGGGGGAGCCCGAGCTGCAGTTCTCCGGGATGATCGCCGCCGACAACTTCGCGGTGTTCTCGAAGGTGACGCTCGCCGTCTTCGGGCTCCTGACGGTGTGGCTGTCTCGCGAGTACCTCGTCCGAGAGCGCATCGAGGAATCCGAGTTCTACGCGCTCACGATGTTCGCGGTCGCGGGCATGATGCTGATGTCCGCGGCGAGCGATCTGATCGTGATGTTCATCGCGCTCGAGACGTTCTCGCTCGCGCTCTACGTAATGGTCGGTTTCCGTCGGCGCTCGCTGACGAGCCAGGAGAGCGCGATGAAGTACTTCCTTCTCGGCTCGTTCTCTTCGGCGTTCTTCTTGCTGGGCATCGCGCTCGCGTATGGGGCCGCAGGAAGCACGAACTTTTACTCGGTCGCCCCGGGCGCTCCGTCGCTCGTCGGCTACATCAACTCGACGTCTCCCGAGAACATGGGCCTACTGGTGGCGGCAACGGGTTTCATCATCGTTGGACTCGGGTTCAAGGTCGCGGCCGTGCCTTTCCATATGTGGACGCCGGACGCGTATCAGGGCGCGCCGTCGCCCGTTACTGGGTTTATGGCTGCATCATCGAAGCTGGCGGGGTTCGCGGCACTCGTTCGGGTTCTCGATGCGACGCTGTTCCCTCTTCGAACCGACTGGAGACCGCTCGTTATCGGCATCGCGGTGGCGACGATGATCGTCGGATCCGTCGTAGCCGTCGTCCAGGAAGACGTAAAGAGGATGCTCGCGTACTCGTCGATCGCGCATGCGGGATTCGTGCTGACGGCGATCGTCGCAACGAGCGGTAGGGGCGTGTCGGCATCGCTGTTCTATCTCGCCACGTACGGAGTCACCGTGCTCGGTGGCTTCGCGGTCGTCGCCGTCGTCTCCGGTCCGGAAGAGAGACGCGTACGTCTCGTCGACCTCAAGGGTCTGTTCTTCGAGCGGCCGGTCCTCGCCGCCGTCTTCACGTTGTTCATGTTGTCGTTGGCCGGAGTCCCGCTGACGTCCGGTTTCGTAGCGAAGCTCGTCGTCTTCGGTGCTGCGGTCGATGCCGGTTATACGTGGCTCGTGGTCATCGGCGTCCTCGCAAGTGCGGTCGCCGCGTTCTTCTACCTGCGCGTGCTGGTCGTCATGTACATGCAGGAGAGCGACCACCCGACCCCGCCGCCCCAAGGCGGAGTACTCGCGTTCGGCGTCGTCGGGATAGCGGCCGTCGCCACGATCGTCCTGGGGCTGTACTGGGGGCCACTGATGGACCTCGCCCAGAAGGCTCGTTTGATCACCGGCTGATTCACGACCCGCGAGTGACCTTCGCCGGCGCGAGCTGATCCGGCGCGGGAGTTCGCTCGCCTCCGAGCGCGACGAACATCCGCGTGAGTGCGATCGTGCCGGCGAGCGTGATGAATTCGGCGATCACGAGGCCGACAGGCCACAGCAGGCCGATCCGGTCGTTCCATTCCAGGAATGCGAAGACCTGCACGACGAGGGTCGGAACGAGGATCAAGAGCCCGAAAACGACCCCGACCGAGAGTCGTGCTTCATTCGCGAGCTTCGCGCTGCGAGATACAGCGTCCATCGGGAGCTTGCGTTCCAACACCGACGCGCTCTGCGCGAACGCCAGGAGCGCGCCTATGAAGAAGATCCCCACGACGAGCAGCAGTGCTCCCGCGAGCAGTCCGAGGACGACGACCAGACTCGTTCCGACGAATCGCCACAAGCACCGACGACGCACGGCTCCTCGTAACCATGCGTCCGCCGACGGCTCCGGGTCGTTGCGGCCGGCGGCCAGGATGATCGCGATCTGTACGTAGAGCGAGGCGATCAAGAGAACGATCGAAGATGCAATCTCGATCTCGGTCGGGTCGTCGCCGAAACTCGTCGACGTCAGGGCGATCAGCACGGCGACGAGCACCAGCGTCCGAAATGGCGGGCGGACCAGAGCCGAGAATCCGTCGCCGATCGCGCTCCACGCACTCCTCGAAGACATCACCGGATGGTACGGACAAACGCACGAGCAACGACCACTTCACGAACGAACGAACGCTCTGTCCCGATGGGGCTGCGTGTTAGTTTTCGCCGGGATATCCAGGGTTTTCGCGTCGCGACGAGACCCACGATCGCCCACGACAAGAGACCTTTCCGAACGCGAGCGGGAGCGGCTTCTAAGGTGCCTTCGGGTTACTTCGGCCAGTACGTCACGATCGCCATCTTCACCTTCGCCGGGGCGTTGATCGTCTTCGGCACGATCGG
>JAHWJK010000139.1 GCA_019348445.1 Actinomycetota bacterium
GGTGACGCCGCGCACACCGCCCACTTCTCGATCGGTTCGGGAACGAAGCTCGCGATGGAGGACTCGATAGCCCTAGTGAACGCGCTCGAGACGAAGGAGGACATCGCGTCCGCGTTGACCGAGTACGAGCTCGAGCGGAAACCTCGCGTGGAACGCTTCCAGGAGGCGGCGCGGCAGAGTCAGGAGTACTTCGAGAACACCGCGATCTACCGGGACATGGACGCGATGCAGTTCGCGTTCAACCTGTTATCGCGAAGCGGTCGCATCGACTACGACGACCTGCGGGTTCGGGACGAGCATTTCGTCGCGGCGGTGGATCGCTGGTTCATCGGCCGCGACGTAGGTCCCGCCGCACCCCCGTCCTTTGCACCCTTACGTCTGCGCGAGCTCGACATCCCGAACCGCGTCGGGGTCATGGCGGCTCCGACGTATTCCGCAGACGATGGCACGCCGCCGGCAGGGATATTGCGAGATGCCTCGGCGGCGGGAACCGGCCTCGTCTTCACAGGCACCGTCGCGGTGTCCGCGCACGGCCGCATCACGCCCGGTTGTCTCGGCCTCTACGACGACAACCACGTCGATGCGTGGCGCGCCGAGATCGGCGGCAACGTCGCCGTGACGCTGAATCACTCCGGCCCCCGCGGTTCGACGCGTCCACGCGACCGCGCCGTCGATGTCGCGCTCGACGATGACGAGGGATGGACCACGATCGCAGCAACGGCGATGCGATATTCGTCGCGTAGCACTCACGCGATGGCGATCGACGAGCGCCGCAAGCGGGAAGTCATCGAAGACTTCGTTGCCGCCACGGCCCGCGCTGCCGCAGCCGGGTTCTCCTTGTTAGAGATCCACATGGGACACGGGTACCTGCTGGGTAGCTTCCTGTCGCCGCTGACGAACCCGCGCCCGCTCGAGGAACGCCTCGCGTACCCGCTCGCGGTCCTCGACCACGTCGACGACGAATGGCCATCGGAGCGGCCGCTGGGTGTCGCGATGAACGCGAGCGACTGGGCACGGGGCGGAACGTCGCTCGAGGATGCAGTCGCCACGGCAAGAGCCCTCAAAGAGCATGGGTGCGACGTGATCCGGGTCCTGGCGGGCCAGGCGACCGGCCGGTTCACCCCGAGCTACGACCCTTACTTCCTCACGCACTATGCCGAGCGGATCCGCAACGAGGTCAAGATCCCGACGATCGCCACGGGGCCGATCACGACCGTGGACAGGGCGAACACGTTGATCGCTGGGGGCCGAGCCGACCTATGCCTCCTCCGAGCGTTAGCGTAGGAAACCCATGGGCTTCGAAGGCGACGACGAGTACGACGACGTGCCGACGGGCATGCTCGACGACGAAGACGACGACACCGCCTTGGTCCCCGTTTTCATCGGGCATCGCATGCAGGCCGAACTCGTGCGCTCCTTGTTAGAAGCGAACGACATCCCGGCGGTCGTGTTCGGAAGCGGGGGCTTCACCTACGGAGCCGACAACGTAGGTGTCGACGATCGCGTCATGGTGCGGAGAGCGCACGTCGCGGATGCGCTGGAAACGATCCGCAACGCCGACGTCGCTGGCGATGAGGGCGCCATCGTCGATCCCGATGCGGACGATGTCGAAGATCAGACGAGCGACTGGGAGGACGACACCGAGGTTGAGGTCCTCGCCGGCGGCTCCGACTGGGGGCCGCGCATCGTAGGTCTGATCGCTCTCGCCGCGTTCGCGATCGCGATCCTTGTGATCCTGGCCCAGGAAACCTAGAGCCGGCTCACACCGGGACACCGTCTATCTCGAACAACGGTGGGCGGCCGGGTTGCTCTGCCTTGCACGTCAGGTAGTAGCCATCTTCGCTGCGACCGATGGTCACCATCACGTCGATGGTGCCGAAACTCGTCGTCGCGATCTCCACCGCTACCTCGGTGTCGGCTTTCTTCTCCCATCGCTTTGTCGAGAGCTCATCGATGCGGTCGATCCCGAGGCTCCGGCGCGTCGCTATCTCGGCTGCCTGCGCCGCGAACGGCAACGACGACCATCCGCGAAAGCGATCGAGATCTAGGACCCCGCGGCCGTAATCCTCGGTCAGCACCTCTGCAGCGGGAGCCGCGACTCGTCCGAAATACGCGCCGTGCGGCAGGCAGACGATGTTCGCAGCGAAACGGTCGCCGCCGATGTGCGAGCACTCCCATGCAGTGTCCCCATACTTCGCGCACAGCGCGCGTGCCACCGGATTCCCGCGCACAGAACAGCAGCGGTCGTGGCGTCCGTGCGTGCACACCAGATAAAGCTCGTCGATCCGCCTACCCGGAAACGAGCTCCCCGCGGCGAACGCCCCTCGGTCCGTGGCGGTCAACGTCGCTAGGTCGTCGGTCGTCAGCGATGCCAGCCACTCGTTGCCACGCTGTGAACTCGCGACGAAGATCTTGCGAGCCGCTCCTCTCTTGCGCGGCCCTCGGCGGATGAGGACCATCCGTGCCGATACCGATTCCGCCCACGACCTCAATTCGCGCAACAGATCCTTGGGCAGCCGGTTCTGCGTGAGCGCGTCGTAGCCCCAGGGTCCCGGGTCCTCGACCAGGAGCCAACGTTTGACTAACGATGCAGTGCCTGCAAGCGATTCGTTACGTCCCGACGAGACGGAAGAACAGGACGGAACCCTCACCGAAGTTCCAGTAGACCTTCCCGTATCAAGCGTGCGACCACAGCGCGGCGTTCGTCCTCGTCGAGGTGAGGCGCGAGCTCGGAGACCTTGAAAGGCCCCTCCCGCAAGATCACGTCGAGAGCGGGAGCGAGACGGGCGCTGAATCGCAGCTCCCGATCCGGAAGCAGAACCAAGATGCCGTCGTCGCGGTCGAAACGCGTCCACTCGATGCGCGCCACGACCTTGTCCGAATCGCTCACCTTCTCAGCGTCGAGTGAACGCATGAGCTGTCCGCGCAGCGAATGGTGCCTCGATGCGAAGAACAGCCGCGTCAATCGCCGCGATAGCTCGTCGTCGATCGACTCGAGCCGGGCTTGTGTCTGCAGCAATACGTCGGACGCGACCTTCGACGGATCCGCATGGATGTTCATCGCGTCTTCGTCGAGGTCGACGAGCGACATGAGCTCACGCTTGATCTGCGCCACGGTCGTCGGAAGGATGCCGATCGTCAGGTGCGCCGACGCGGCCGCTCCCGTGCTCGCCCAGTGTGGAAACCCCTGCGGGATGTACAGGCAGTCCCCCACCTCGAGGTCGCGGTCGATCAGAGGATCGCCGATCGCATCCGGATCCGAGCGGTCGTGCACGAACCAATGCTTGGCGCCGTAGACCTGAACCACGAAAACGTCGTGCGAATCGACGTGCGCCGAGAAACCCCGCGCGCCGGGAGGCGTGATGTACGCGTTGACCTGGGTTCCCCGGCGAAGTTCTCGTTCGAGCTCGCGGCAGAAGTCACGCAACGCCGGAGAGAAAGCGTGCAGGCTCTCGAGGATGATCGTTGCTCCCTGCGAGAACCAGTCGAAGACCAGCGCCGGGTCCGCGACCCGGATCGTGTCGTCGCGGTTGCCGAAAGTCTTCGTGTAGCCCTTGACCGGGATCGGTGAGCCGTCTCGCACGAGCCGGAACGCGGCCGCGGGCAACACGGTGTCCGTGATCAGGTGATCGAACGCATCTAGCGACGCGAGCCACGAGTAGTCCTGCGCGGCGGCAGTGACTTCGGGACGGGTCCCGTAGATCTCCGAGATGAAGCGCGCCGGATCAACGGCAAGACGGTCGAGCGCGCTCATCTCGGGGTGACTCGAAGAACGACTAGCTATCGGTCGTGTCGGCGTCGGAGCTATCGGTCGTATCGGAATCGGCGTCCGTGGAGTCGTCGTCCGAGTCCGTCGTGTCGGGATCGGCTAGTGCCGTGGGTGAAGCCGTCGTCTCACCCTGACGCCACGTGCGCTGGATCTCGTCGTCGATGCGCGGGGTTCGCTCCCCCATCGAGGCACCTCCTGCCTAGGCCGGCTGTC